>WRKE01000158.1 GCA_009778235.1 Pseudomonadota bacterium | reverse complement strand
ATGGCCTTTTTTCTGTAACAGTATAAAAATAATTGCATTGGTTCTGTTATTGCTCTATCCTGATGCTAGTAGCATAAAGAATGACCCTGCATCCTTTTAATTTTTCCTCTCAGGAGAGAACGATGAGTAAATCGCTCGTGGAAATGACCGCGGAAATCATTCAATCCCAAATCAGCTCCAAGCAAATGACCACGGAAGAAATCAAAGCCGCGCTTAACGACACATTCCAAACCCTTAAGGCGCTACAGGAAGCCGAATTTGTCGGGACTGAATCAGAACCGGAAGAGACCAATCCTGTTATCGATCCCAAGAAATCCATTCAAAAAAATAAAGTTGTTTGTCTGGAATGTGGGCAGGAGTTCAAGATGCTTTCCCCCAAGCATCTCAAATCACATGGGCTCACCTCCAAAGAATATCGCAAAAAGCACGGTTTTTCTGCTCGTCAACCCTTGTGCGCCAGGGCACTTTCGGAGAAACGCTCGCAGTCGGGCAAAGAAAGGGGCCTGCCCGACAATCTTCGCAAGGCGATAGAAATGCGGAGCAAAGACAAGGGCAAGAAGAAATAATTCAGGCTGTATCCAGCCGCTCCATTGTACCCCTTGCATTCAGGCGACCGCTTCTATGGCCGGTGTCGCCTGAATGCATCTCTTTTTGGCTGTCCTCCTGTTGCAGCGCAGCCGATCATTTCGGTCTTGTAGTTCCGGTCGTTGCGCTGTAGATTCGCCGAATGGTCTCCTTATCTCCCTTTCCTTGATCTATCCTCTTTGCTGTTCATTGTAATCAACAGAATAAAATGATTGGTATTTTTGATTCAGGCGTTGGCGGCATGACCGTGGCCCGAGCCATTGAACAATGTTGCCCGGGGTATCCCCTGGTGTATCTGGGCGACCTTGCCCGCATGCCGTATGGCCCCAAAAGCCCGGCCATGATCACCGAATACTCGCATAAAAACACCGAATTCCTCCTGCGGCAGGGCGCCGAGATAATTGTGATCGCCTGCAATTCCGCGGCAAGTACGGCCTCCACCTTCCTGCGTAACCACTACAGCCACACCATTATCGACGTCATTTTCCCGGCAGTGGCCAAAGCGGCCGCCATCAGCACCACCGGCAGGATCGGGATCATCGGCACCAGGGCAACCATCAATTCCGGCGCCTATGAACAACGTCTCCAACTGACCCGGCCCGGCTGCGAGGTGCACAGCCAAGCCTGTCCGCTCCTGGTCCCTCTGGTTGAGGAAGGTTGGCTGCATCACCGGGAAACCAAGATGATCGTCAAAAAATATCTTCACCCCCTGCGCAACAAACAGATCGACACCCTCATCCTCGGCTGCACCCACTATCCCCTGCTCAAAAGGACGATTGCCCCCCGCATCGGCCGCCGGGTCAGCATCATCGACTCTTCCGTCGAAGTTGCGCTCCATCTCAAATCTATCCTTCATGCTGATGAGAATCTTCGCACGCAACTTTATGATCCGGTCACGCCCAGCCGCTTTTTTGTCTCCGACATGCCGTCACCGGTCCATAACCTGGCCAGCGCCATCTTCGGCCGACCTGTTTTGCTGGAGCAGACCGATGTTTAGGCATGCCACGCTCTTTCTGCTCTTCTTTTTGGTAGCGGCCGGGCTCTTGCCCGGCAAAATCACCGGAGCCGGCCTTGAGCAGCGGATGAGCTTGCTCCAGAAAAAATACCAGCAACTGCACAGCCTTGAATTCGATTTTTTCCAAACCACCCAGAACGGTGGCCGACTGAAGCACGGCACCGGCAACGCTGTTTTCTACCGCCCCGCCGCAGCCGGAACCACAGTCACTATGCCGGCGATCATGCGCTGGAACTACACTGGGCCGACCGAGCAGACCATCATCAACGACGGCGCCTCGCTTTCCATCTATACCCCAGAAGACAAGCAACTGCTGGTCTCGCCGACCCCGGATCTGGAATCCGACATTACCTACGCCATTTTTACCGGCACCAAAAACCTGCTCGATGAATTCGAAGCCACTGCCGGGGACCCCCAACTTCTGCTCAATGCGCCGCCGCCAGACGGCGAGGTTGTGCAGCTCACCCCCCGCAAACCCCATCCCCAGGTTAAACAGGTGCAAATCTGGGTAACCGGCGACCACACCATTCGGCGGCTGCTGATGGAGGATCACTTCGGCGCCCTGACCGAACTGACCTTCAGCAAGGTTCGGCTCAACACCTTGCGGCCGGGAGATCCGCAACAAATACAAAAACTGCGGGCCCTCGATCTGGCCCCCGGAACAGAGGTCATCCGGCAATGAACACCCAGACCGGCAGCAGCCGAGGTGTCTGGCCAAGATGGTCGCCGCCCGGAAAAGACCGCGGAAAAGCGTTGCTCCGATGCAGTAAGCAGGGTAAAGAAGGTGCCTGATCTCAACACGTTCTCCGATAGAGATCCGGGCCAACTGGGACAAGCGGCTCCTCACCGAACGCGACACCCGACCGCCAACCGCATGCGCAGAGCAGCTTTCGCAGGCAGCCACGATCATATCCCATGCTCAGGCGGGCCGTACCGCCAATCCTGAAAATATTGTGACCCCTTTGCCGCACCGGTGATGGCGGCCAGCCCGCCGGTTCATTCCACCCCTGGTGACCGACCATGAGTAACGAAACCTTTACAGAACTTTTTCAAGACAAGACCATCTCCCGTTCAGCCCTCCAACCCGGCAGCCGGGTGGAAGCCACAGTGGTCGGCATCAGCGGCGACACCATCTTCCTCGATGCCGGCGGCAAGAGTGAGGGCATTCTCAACGCCGCAGAGCTCCGCGACCAGTCCGGCAACCTGGCCATCGCTGCCGGCGACCGGGTGCAGGTCTTCTTTTTGGCCGCACGGGGTGGGGAGATGGTGTTCACCACCCGGCTGGGGTCTGGCCAAACCTCTTCGCGCGAACTTGAAGAGGCCTATCTTTCGGGCATTCCGGTCGAAGGCAAGGTAACCGGCGAGGTCAAGGGCGGTTTTTCCGTAACCGTTGCCGGCCAGCGGGGTTTTTGCCCCTATTCACAGATGGACATCCGCAAGGTCGAGCAGGCCGAAGACTATTTTGACAAAACCTTCGCCTTCAAGGTGATCGAATTCGGCAACCAAGGCCGCAACCTGATCTTGTCGGCCCGGGCCGTGCTGGAAGAGCAGCGGCAACAGGAACGCGAGCAGCTCAAGGCTAGGCTTGCGGAAGGCATGCAGGTCAAGGGAACCGTCACCTCGATCCGCGACTTTGGCGCCTTTGTCGATATCGGCGGCGTTGACGGCCTGATCCCCATTTCTGAGCTGGCCTGGGGCCAGACCGAGCGGGTGGATGATGTGCTGAGCCGGGGCCAGCAGGTGGAAGTGGTCATCAAGCGGCTTGATTGGGACAGTGAGCGCATCTCCCTGAGCCTGCGGGAGACCCTGGAAAATCCCTGGGACAATGTCACCCAGCGCTATCCGGTCGGCTCGATCCACCAGGGCAAGGTCTCGCGGCTGACTGACTTTGGCGCCTTCGTCACCCTGGAACCAGGCATTGACGGTTTGCTCCATATCTCCAAGCTGGGTATGGGGAAGCGGATTCACCATCCCCGGGAAGTGCTCGCGACCGGCCAGGAGCTGACCGTCAAGATTGAGTCCATCGACACCGACCAGAAACGCCTGGCCTTGACCCCCGAAGATTACACCGCCAAGGAATCGATGAAGGAGCAGACCGCGGCCCCGATTCCCAAGGAATCACCGTCGATGGGCACACTGGGCGATTTGCTGCAGCGGCAGATGAAAAAAAATACCAAGAAATAGGAACAGGGTCAGAGGCTGCGGCGGGCGATTTCGAACATGATCACCGCCGCCGCCACCGAGGCATTGAGCGAGTCAAAGGCCGCCCGCATGGGGATGGTCACCAGATGGTCGCACTGTTGGCGCACCAGCGGTCTGAGTCCCTTGCCCTCGCTGCCGATCACCAGGCAGACCGGTCCGGAGAAATCGGTGGCATAGACCGAGGGCACACCGGCTTCCGCCACTGCGCCGTATACCCAGAATCCGTGTTCTTTTAATGTGTTGAGCGCATCGCTCAGATTGACCACCTGACAGAGGGAGAGGTGGGCCACTGCGCCGGCTGAGGTGCGGGCCACGGTGCCGGTCACCGGTACGCTCCGGTCCCTGGTCAGGATGACGTGATGAAAACCAGCGGCCAGGGCAGAGCGCAGGATGGAGCCGAGATTGCGTGGGTCCTGGATGGAGTCGAGCGCCAGCAACCGGGGGGAGGAACCAGGCGTATCTCCGGCGATCTTAGGCAGCAGTTCATCCAGCGACAACAGTTTTGCCGCGCTCTGCCGGGCCACCACGCCCTGATGGCGGCAACTGCGCGCCACCCGCATCCGGTCGGCCTCGACAAAGCGAACCGCGATGCCGCGTTCCTTGGCAACATCGATAATTTCCTGCAGGCGCACCCCGGCTATACCCCGCTGGACCAAGACTTCGTTGATGGTCGAGGCCGGTTGCGCCAATGCCTCCCGAACCGCGTTGATCCCCCAGATCAGGTCGTCATCCGAAGCCTGCGCGGCCGGGATCTTGTCCCCTGTTGTTTTATTCCCGCCCCTACCCGCCATCACCCGCACCAGCCCCCCTGCTGTCCATCCGGACCTCGGCGTTGGCGGCAGCGCTCGGCGATAATGATGCTGCGCAGAGCCTCCACCGCCCGGTCAAGCCGATCGTTCACTATCAGATAATCGTAGGCCCCGGCGCAGGCCAACTCCTTGCGGGCATTGTTGAGGCGGAGCGCGATGGTCGACTCGCTTTCAGTTCCGCGGCCGCGCAGCCGCCGTTCCAGTTCAGCCAGCGACGGCGGGGCGATGAAGATGGTCACCGGTTCGGCCCGCTGCCGTACCTGGGCCATGCCTTGGACATCGATATCAAGGACCACGTCATGACCGGCGCCTTGATGCCGCTCAACCTCCTCAACACTGGTGCCGTACATGTTGCCGTGCACCTCGGCCCATTCCAGAAAACCGGTCGGTTGCCGGTTACGGATGGCCGCAAACACCGCGGTCTCGACGAAATGGTAATGCTCCCCGTTGATCTCGCCGGGCCGGGGTTGCCGGGTGGTATGCGAAACGGAAAAGACCAAGCCCGGGAGATCACGCATGACCTGCTTGAGGATAGTGGTCTTGCCGCATCCGGAAGGCGCGGACAGCACCAAAAGCAGCCCGCCAGCCATCATTCTCCCTCGCTTTGGGCTTTGATCAGCGCGATATCCGGATGGCGGGACTCCTGCTCCAGGGCCAGCAGACGCTGATTAATGGTTTCCGGCTGCACTGAGGAGAGGATCAGGTGCCCGGAATCGAGCACCAGAATTGCCCTGGTCCGCCGTCCTTCGGTCACATCGATCAGCTTTTTTTCCTGCCGGGCATCGTCTTTCAACTTCCGGATGGGCGAGGAGCCCGGATTGACCACGGCGAGAATCCGGCTGACCTTGACGGCATTGCCAAAGCCGATATTGACGAGTCTATTGTCCATAGATCACCGCGAAAAAGTGCT
>WRKE01000157.1 GCA_009778235.1 Pseudomonadota bacterium | reverse complement strand
AAAACCGTGATCAAGAATCTGAATTCCATTCAAAATCTTGGTTCCATGGATATCCTGTGCACCGACAAAACCGGAACGCTCACCCAGGACAAGGTGGCCTTGCTCTATCACCTGAACATTCATGGCCAGGAAGACATGCGGGTACTCCGCCACGCCTTCCTGAACAGTTATTATCAGACGGGCCTCAAAAATTTGATGGATTTTGCCATCATTGAAAAGACCCAGCAAGAGCAGAAGAATAGGCCGGAGCTGTGCGGACTCTCAGAAAAATTCAACAAGGTTGATGAAATCCCCTTTGACTTCGAACGCCGTCGCATGAGCGTGGTGGTGCAAAACGGCAAAACCCAGATGATCACCAAAGGCGCGGTGGAGGAAATGCTGTCGGTCTGCGGTTTTGCCGAATACGAAGGACAGGTTTTGCCCTTAACGGAGACGATCAGGCAATATATTCTCGGACAAGTGGATAAGCTCAATGAGAACGGCATGCGGGTCATCGCGGTGGCGCAGAAGACCAATCCCTCGCCAGTGGGCGCGTTTTCCGTGGCCGATGAGGCCGACATGGTGCTGATGGGATATCTCGCCTTTCTCGACCCGCCGAAGGAGTCCACAGCTCGCGCCTTGAAGACCCTTAACGAACATGGCGTGGGGGTAAAAATTCTCACCGGCGACAATGACAAGGTGACTCGATGCGTCTGCCGTCAACTTGGTCTTCCGGTGGAATACATCCTGCTCGGCTCTGATCTTGACGCCATGACGGATGCGGCGCTCGGCGAGGCCGTTGACATGGTCTGTGTTTTCGCCAAACTGTCGCCGCAGCAAAAGGTGCGGGTCATCAGCGCCTTGCGGAACAACGGACACAGTGTGGGATACATGGGCGACGGCATCAATGACGCTTCCGCCATGAAGGCCTCGGATGTGGGCATCTCGGTGGATAGCGCCGTGGATATCGCCAAGGAATCCGCCGACGTCATCTTGCTGGAAAAAGATCTGATGGTGCTGGAGAAAGGGATCATCGAAGGGCGCAAAACCTACGCCAACATGATCAAATATATCAAGATGACGGCCAGTTCCAACTTCGGCAACATGTTTTCCGTACTGATGGCCAGCGCCTTCCTGCCATTTTTGCCGATGCTGCCCATTCATCTGATTCTGCTGAATCTGATCTATGATCTAAGCTGTACGGCAATCCCGTGGGATAATGTCGATAAGGAATTTCTCGTGGTGCCGAGAAAATGGGACGCCAGATCCATCGGCAAGTTCATGCTGTGGATCGGACCGACCAGCTCGGTGTTTGACATCACCACCTATCTGCTGATGTATTTCATCATCTGTCCTGCCATGTGCGGCGGCCTGTTGTACAATCAGCTTGCCGATCCGGTGGTCCAGGCGTCGTACATGGCGATATTCCAGGCCGGATGGTTTGTGGAATCCATGTGGAGTCAGACCCTGGTCATCCACATGATCCGCACCCCGAAGATACCGTTTATCCAGAGCCGCGCCTCGGCTTCGATTACGCTGCTGACCTTCACCGGCATAACGGTGCTGACTGTAATCCCTTTTACCGGATTCGGGGCGGCCATTGGCCTTGCTTCACTACCGCCGGTCTATTTCGCCTGGCTGGCATTGACGATTTTTTTATATATGGCTTTAGTGACTCTGTTCAAAAAGATATTCGTCAACCGATACGGCGAATTGCTGTGACCGTTCCTGTTGGTCTTATTCAGGCCGTCATCAGAAAAATGAGCGATCATATGGCATGAACTACAAAAACAGGGTGCATTCAGATGCATCAATCAGTAGAAGCAAAATATGAGCAATTAAAATCCATAATCAATGGTTATGGACAAGTGGCGATTGCTTTTTCCGGTGGAGTCGACAGTTCGCTCCTCTTGAAATGCGCCCTTGATACCTTGGGCCCTGGCAAGGTCCTGGCACTGTTCGCCCGTTCCGAACTGCTCACCGCCGCTGAGATTGACCATGCGGTGCAATGGCCGCAGGTCAACGGATATGGACAAACAATGATGATCTCGGCCATCGAGTTGCGTCCGCTCACATGGCCGCAGTTCATGACCAATGGGGAAAATCGTTGTTATTTTTGCAAATTCAGGATCTATTCCTTTTTTCGTGCCACCATGGAGCATCATGGTTTTTCCTGGTTGATAGACGGCACCAACCTGGACGACCTCAAAGCGCATCGCCCCGGCCTGCGGGCCATCCGAGAATTGGAAGTGCGCATGCCTCTGGTGGAGGCCGGTTTTGACAAAGCCGATGTTCGCCTGGCAAGTCAACAACTTGGCCTTGCCACCTGGAACCATCCCTCTTCATCCTGCCTGGCCACGCGCATCCCCACCGGAATGAGGATCACCAGTGAACGGCTGCAACAGGTGACGATGCTGGAAAATGGGATGCTCCAATTGGGCTTGGTCGGTTGCCGGGTGCGGCTTTGTGCCGACAGCGAACATGAGGTCCATCTGGAAATCCGTTCGCAGGATTTCGCCCGTTTGGCCGAATCCGAATTCAGAATGACCTTGTTTCATTTTTTTCTGCAACACTCCATCACCAAGGTACTGTTGCCTCTGTCGGGGAGGCTCTGACAATCCCGCATTCATTCCTCTGAAAGATGAAAAACCGCGTATAATGGGGCAACACGAACGACAATTCCCCCGCTTTTTCCTTTGACAAAGATTTTTTTTTCTATTTTAGTTTTACAGTATCTACAGATGGCCGCGTCGGGCGTGAGGAAGCCTGGCTCTGGTGGCAATGCTCAAAAACTCTGGGAGGGAAGAATGAACAAGAAAGAACTGGTTGAGTCCATGGCTGAAGCGGCCGATATTAGTAAAGCTGCGGCAGAAAAAGCGCTGAATGGAATGCTGATGGCGGTATCGGATGCGTTGGGGAAGGGCGACAAAGTGACCTTGATCGGCTTTGGAACTTTCAGTACGGTTAAGCGCACCGCACGCAAGGCGAAAAATCCCCGTACCGGTGCAATGATCGAAATTCCCGCCAAGAAGATTGCCAAGTTCAAACCAGGCAGCAAACTGTCAGACGCTGTAAATTGAGAGATTCTTTTTCCTTACACCAAACAAAATGAGCCGGCCTCTGGCCGGCTCATTTTGTTTGGTGCCCCCTTGGCGCCGTGGGCCAAGACAACTAGGCGTTTTTACAAAGCCTCTTTTATCACCATCAGAAACACGCCTCTCCGGCTGAAATCGCGCCAACATAGTCACGCCTTCGTTCAGGCAGCACTCCCCTGGCCTTGAGGTGACCGTGTCCCAATCCCTTCCAATTTCATCGTCTAACGCGCCAGCAGCAAGGCGTAGCGGAAGCCTTCCGCCTTCAATTCCTTTTCAAATACCTTGGCCTTGGCCAGTGAGTTACTGGCAAAGATCATCACCCGGTAAAGATTCATGCCGGCGGCCGGATACTGCTGAATAACGACATCGCGTCCCCGTTTGGCAAAGGCCTTGGCCAGGGTGCGGGCATCTTCGATCTTGATGAAGGCCCCCACCTGCACGTAGAAATTCCCCTTGTCGAAATCCGGAACCGGAGGCGCCTGGTAGGGAGGCTGAGGCTGCGGGGTTGGCTTGCCGCCTTCAACCGGCGGCTTGACCGGCCCGCTGGCCGCCACCTGTTCCGCCGCTTGCTGCCGCGTTTCCATGGCCACGATCTCCACCTTGGCGGTTCCCCTGCCAACAATGTCGAGTTCCTTGGCCTTGGTGTAGGTCAGGTCAATGATCCTCTCTTGCACAAAGGGACCCCGGTCGTTGATCCGCACCAGGGTTGAGCGGCCATTCTCCAAATTTTTCACCAGCAAGACGGTGTTCATCGGCAGGGTCTTGTGGGCGGCGGTATCGCTGTACATATCGTACACTTCGCCGTTGGCCGTCTTCTTGCCGTGGAATGGTTCACCGTACCATGAGGCGATTCCCTGTTCGACATAGCCAATGGCCGATGGAATGGGGTAGTAGGTGATGCCGTTGATCACGTAGGGGCGTTGAGTGGCTGGAATTCTTGGTCCTTTTTTGCCCGACTTGGCAGGAAATTCGCCGCGGTCTCCGGTCTTGGAACTACAGCCGAAGGCCAGAGCCAACAGGAGGATGAGAGAGAGGATATGAACCAACCCATGGGATCGGCAAGAAGAGGCGTTCAGAGTCATTTCTCTTCAACAGTCAGGAGGTGACGGAATCGGTCCAGGTAAAAGAGTCCGGCCGCACCGGTGGTATGTGGGGTGTAGGGCAACAACCCGGATTCCCGGCCCACGATATTGTCAAAAGGGGCAAATCCAGCCGCATTGACCATGGACAGGCGCAGGTCGAGATAAGGACGGAATACCTTGATGATCCCATCCGTATCCTGGCGCACCACCATCTGTTCCCAACGGCGTTGCCCATATCCCAGATACCAGATGCCTGGCCGCGATTCGCCGGTTATGCCATCCCGCATGGTCAAAGGAACCTCGTCAGAATAGTTGAGGTTATGTTCCAGCAAGGCCTCAATCTCGGAACTTCCCTGCACGGTCAACCGCTCCCATGGTTCGTAGTCCTTTTGAAAGGAAAGCAAGAGCGAGGTGGGCCTATCGTTATAACTCCACTGTCCATGACAGACCTGGCAAGCAACCCGAGCACCGTACTGCCGGTGAGCCGGATGGCTAAGAGGTGGGACCATATGTTCCTTGCCGTCTGCCCGGCCAATGAGGACCAGACCCTGACCATGCACCGATAAGGTGTCAAGCTGGGAAGGAGCCGATTGGCCGGGCTGCCATCCGTGGCAAGTGGTGCACGCGACTTTGGCCTTTTGCTGATTGTGTCCGCTGTGCCGGTGGCAATCAATACAGACAAGTCCTTTCCGCTGGTGGATGTCGGGCGTGAGATCGTGCCATTCCACTCCGGCGGGACGGGGTGCGGTGTTGTTGGCTTGCGAGGAATAAGGGGTGCGGTATTCCCAATTGTAGTCGTGTTCGTAGCGGCCATGATAGTCGCTGCCTACCCGGTTGCCATAGTGACAACTTAAGCACTGCTGGTCGGTGGGAGGAATGAAGGCATGCGAGACCATCTTGCCATCCGTAAAGGCCAGGTGACAGGCGCCGCAGCCGGTCCCGTGCTTGACCGCGGCGTATGTATCCCCTTGGGCATACACATGGCAACGGAGGCAGCGGCGGCGCAGCATGTCGTCTACCAGGGCCATGGTCCCACTCGCGGGGTCGGCCAGGGGGATGTCAACCGGACGATCCAGATGGTCTTGGGCGCCGAAATGGCGGCGCACCTTATTGATCATGCCAGCCAAGGTAAAATGGTTTGAGCCGGCGGCAGAACCGACTTGGCTGGGGTGGCAGCCGCCGCAGGCCCCAGCCATCCGGCTGGGATGGCTGGGATGGGCGATTAATCCCTGGTGAGCCTTGTCGGCCACGCCCTCGTTGTCTTGCCCACTGTGGCAGGAGGTGCAGGCCAGTTGATGCGCCGCATCGAGCCGCACCTCAGCATGACACCCGGCGCAGCCAGCCTTGACCG
>WRKE01000156.1 GCA_009778235.1 Pseudomonadota bacterium | reverse complement strand
CTGGTCCACGCAATCGCGATAGCTCCATTCCGGAGTGGTCTCGGTGCGGTAGGTCCAGAAAAACCAGCCGGAACATTGCTCGAAGGCCAAAAGCTGGGCCGCGGCAAAGCCGCGCAGGGCGGTCGCCATCTGGAACTCGTCCATGGATTCCAGGGCATGATTGAACGGACCCTCGGCCCAAAGTGACACCACCTTCATATCCAAACCCAGGCTCCATTCGCCGCAATAGACCTGATATCCCGACTCCCGGACCATGGTCTCGGCCTCTTCGCGCAGGTTGACAGCACTTAAACGGATGTGGCCGAAGATGTCCAGGTCGAGGTCACCGCGCACGAAGCACTGGTAGCGATGGATGTCGATGGCCACGTTCTTGAATTCCGGCTCCTGCAGAAAACCGGCATACTCGCGGAAATCGCGGAAACCGTCATGGAACACCACGACTGTCCGTTCGGCCGGGCAATAGCGGCGGATGCGGTGATAGGCCTCGGTGGTGTAGCGCTTGAGCAGCTCGGTGGGGATGTCCCAGCTCGGCTCGTTGAGCGCCTGGATGCCGTGTAGCGCCGGGTGGTGGCCGTAGCGCTGCGCCAGCCTCGAAAGCACCTCCAGCGAGTGCTGGATGTACTCCTCCTTGGTGTGCCACTCACACACCCCCAGGATGCCGCCGTTGTCAAAGCCGTTCTGACAGCCGGGCGCGGCGTGGAGATCCAGCAACACCCGCAGGCCGAACTCTTCGGCCCACTCGAAGACCCGATCAACAATCTCGACCCCTCCCTCGACAAAGGGATAGCGCGCCTCGCCATAGGCGCGGTGATAGGGGTAATCCTTACCGAACAGCCAGTGGCCTACCGGCAGCCGCACCGCGTTGATGCCCACCCGGGCCAGCCAGACAAAGTCGTCGCGGGTGATGAAGGTACGCCAATGGTGATGCAGGCGCCGCCTGGCCTCGGACTCGCCCAGCTCGACGCAGTAGGAGGTCTCGTCGGTGGCCTGAAGCCCCTCAAACAGACTGGGGGTGATCCACTTCTCCAGCACCAGCCAGCCGCCGAGATTGACCCCGCGCAGTCCGCCTTCGCCTTGGTTAATCATTGCGCTTGTCATGGAATCTCCTGTTTTTTATCGTTTTTGCAAAGCCAGTTGCCGGGTGTAAAAGGTTGAGCCGCTGGTCGAATTGACAATCGCCAGCAGAGTGGCATCGGGCAGCTGTTCGCGGATCAAATGCTGCATCCGTTCCTCGTCCGCAGGCTCCAGGGCATCGAAGGATTCCTGGAGAAAAACCCACTGGGGCTGATTGAGCAGCAGGCGCACCATGCCCAGAAGCTGTTGTTCCTCCGGAGTGAGGATGTTGGCCCAGTGTTCCCGCCGGTCAAGCAGCTTAATCAGGCGCTCAAGACCCACCAGGCGCATGGCCTCTTCGATCTGCTCAGGGGTGAAAACCCGGCGGGAGGCGGGATAGCCGATGGCATAACGCAAGGTGCCGGTGGGCAGGTATGGCCGGGGAGGCATGAAGAAGAGCCGACCAGGGGGCAGTTCGATGACGCCGCTGCCCCAGGGCCGTATTCCGGCGATGGCGCGGAACAACTGGGCACCGGTGATGGCGTTGCCGGTGATCTGGACATGCTCGCCCTTG
Source organism: Pseudomonadota bacterium (assembly GCA_009778235.1). Lineage (GTDB taxonomy): Bacteria > Desulfobacterota > Desulfobulbia > Desulfobulbales > Desulfobulbaceae > Desulfobulbus. The sequence continues at coordinate 3,874 of WRKE01000156.1, read as the reverse complement.
CTGATCTCCATGGAGATTTCCGGGGCCAGGGTCGTGCCCTCGTATTTACCGATCCTGACCTGGTGGAAGGCCAGCACCGGCCGGTCCGAGTTGACCAATTGGATGCGATTCTCGGTCTTGGCCAGCTCCTGGTCCACATGCTCAAGCGACCGCAACAGACTCAAAATCCTTTCCACCGAGGCGCGCCACTCGGCAATCCCGCCCATGTTGTTGGCCGGCCAGGACAGGGCCGAGGTCATATGCTGGAAGGCCTGGGCGGATTGCACCAGGGAGCCCAGGGTAATTCTGCCCATGATGTACCGGGGGGCGGAAATCAGGATGGGGAAGGCCATGGATAAGGTGGCGTAGCCCGTACCGAACATCGTTATGTTTCGCCAGGCTTTGGTCTGGGTGTTCCAGACCTCCTGGATCTTAAGAAACAGGTTGCGGAATTGGCCCCGCTCACACTCCTCGGCATGGATCAGGGCGATGGCCTGGCTGTTCTCCTGGGCATCCAGCAAACTGGCGCGGAAGTTGGCTTCCGCCGATTGGCGGGCATTGGTGGCTCCGGTCAAAGGCCTTCCCAGCAGCCAGCCGAACCCGGAGGCCAGCGCCGAGTAAATGATCGCAATCCAGACCAGATGCCCGTGGACGGAGAATTGAGTAAAGCCCAGGTCGATGGTCAGCACCCCGGAGCGGGACCAGAGCACATCGGTGAAGCCGACCAGCAACAAGATGCTGTACAAGAGAGAATGCCCCAAGATGACCGCCGACTCGGTGGTCACCCGGCAATCCTCAGCGATACGGCCATCCGGGTTGTCGTGTTCGCCCGGCAAGGGAGTAACCAGGTAATGGCGGCCCGCATCCATCCACCGGGTGAAAACATACTCGGTCAGCCAGCCGCGCCAGGAGACCTGCAGGTTTCGCTTGGTGATCAGATGGGTGCCGGTCAACGCCATGTCGGCGAAAAACAGGAGGATCAGCAGACCTATCTGGAGCAGCAACCCTTCCATGGAGTGCTGCTCCAAGGTGTTGAACAGAGCGGCACTCCACTGGGTCATCAATACCGCCATGATCATTTGCAGCACAGTGAGGATCGCCAGAAAGATGATCAGGCCCCGGACCTTGAGCTTGTGCCCGGAGCACCAGTACATCTTGGCCAACCGCATGAATTGAATAAAAAAATTGTTCGAGTTCATCGTGTTGACTCATGAATTTGAGCGGATTGCGGCCAAGACCGCAAAGGGGTATTGGCGTTGGGCTGTACTTTAGGCAGACAGCGCCGGCCACTGGCCAAGGAAGAGACATGGACAGGCACGAGGTCAGGCAGCGTGGCCAGGCAAGGTGGGCAGGACATCCAAATAGCGCTGTACCGTCTCACCGCTGAAGCCATTGCCCCTGATGATTTCCTGATAAAAAAAGGCGCTGGTTTTGGGTGTGCGCTGGAAGGTTTGGAAATCCACCGCCACCAGGCCGAAACGGGGGATGAAGGTGGTCCATTCGTAGTTGTCCATCAGTGACCAGTAGAAAAAACCGCGCACATCCACCCCGCGCTCCAGGGCCTCGTGCAGGGCGGAGAGATGCAAGGCCAAATAGACGATGCGGAAACGGTCGTCGGCGGCACAGCAGCCATTCTCGGTAATATGCACCGGATAGTCGCGCAACCGCTCCAGATTGGCGGTCAATCCTTCCGGATACATCTCCTCCAGGTAAAACCGCATCGGAATCATTTGCAGCTGCTTGTGGGCAAAGCGAGGGCCGTCCAGATCGGCCAGGCGGGCATCGACCATGTGGCGGGTGTAGTAGTTGACCGCCCAGAAGTCCAGGGCGCCCTTCACCTCGGGGTCATATTCGGCGTCCACCCCGGGATAGACCAATTCGCCGGTGCGCAGGGCATGGAAAAAAAACTCGTTGGTGGTGAAGTCGGCAAAGTCGGTCATGCGCCGGTCCAGATCATCGTGGAACCGGCGGGGAAACCAGTGGATGAAGGCATGGGCGCTACTCACCGGCGCCGGCGAATACTGCTTGATCAGGTGGTAACCCAAGGCATGGACGCGCAACATGTTGAACTTCAGCGACGCGATTGACGGGCCAGCGGTCAGCCCGCCCCACTGATTGAACTCGTTGATCACGTTCCAGCCGCTGACCATGGGGCTGATCCTGGGCAGGAGAAAGGCGAGATAGCGCTCGAAAAAGCGGCGGTTGTCGGCCTTGCCGAAGCCGCCCAGCCGTTCGAACCAGAGCGGATGGGTGAAGTGGTGCAGGGTGACGAAGACCTGAATACCCTTCTGGGTCAACCGCTCCAACAGGTCGAGGTAGCGCGCCATGGCATCGTAGTTCCATCGCCCTTCCACCGGCTCGATCCGGCTCCATTCGATGGACATGCGGTAGGCCCGGTGGCCGAGCGAGGCGATCAACTCCACATCTTCCCGGTACAGCCGAAAGTGATCGCAGGCTTTGCCGGAAGGGGCGCGGGTCAGGCGCTGGGGATCATCCCGGTAGAACTCCGGCTGCTGCTCGTTGTGCCAGGCCTGGGAGTGGATGTTGTCACCCTCGATCTGATGCCCGGCGGTGGCGCTTCCCCAGACAAAGCCCTCGGGGAAACGGATGGCAGGCAGGCTGAAGACATCGTACATTACACGATCCCGGTTTTGGTTTGTAGCGACCTGGGGGTATGGGCACGGGGCAACTGGTAGATTTGGCCCCAACCGGTGGCCATTGCCTCCGATCCCTGGAGCTGGCCCCTGTGGCAATTCCTATAAGAAAACAAGAGGCTAGTCAACATGTTCTTGCCTGCGGGTCCAAATCACGCCCCCGGGCAAGCGGGCTTATACCTTGTCCCAGCGGACCGCGACCAAGGCGCCGGTATCAAGGTTTTGTTCGCGGCCGCGCCGTTCGATCTCAGGGATATCCTCAAGGGGATCATCCCGGCGGAAATGAACGGCGGTCGCGGTTTCAACCGGGGCAGTGGGTGAAATGGCGCACATGACCTCAGGCGAACGAAAATAGATCTTGGCGAAAAGCTCGTGCCCGGCCGCCCCTTTTTGACGGCGCTGCGTAGCCCATGGCCCGAGACTGTTGAGGGTGGTGACCACCACCCGGCCGCCTGGCCGGACGACCCGATCCAGCTCGGCCATGGCCTTGCCGCCGTCGGCGACAAAATCGATGGCGGTCATGGAAAAGACCTTGTCGAAACTGCGGTCGGCAAAGGGCAAGGCGCACATGTCGGCACCCAGGGCGGCAAAACCACGCTCTCCCAGACGACCGACCGCCTCGGCCAGCATGGGGACCGACAGATCGATGCCAATCACCGTCGCCCCCCTGGCCATGACGTCCACGGTGAAGATGCCGGTGCCGCAGCCCGCGTCGAGCAGCCGCTCGCCGGGCTGGGGATCAAGGAAGGCAAGCAGCAGTTCAAGCTCATACCCCTTGACCAGCCGGCCGACCGGGGTGGCGAACCAGCTATCGTAGCGCTCTGTCCAGGTGTCAAAAAGAGCGGGTTGCATAGGCAGGTCCGCAAGGGGCTGAAGGGATAATCCTCGACTGACAGATGTTGTTTTATGAAACCCTAGAAATGAATCTTCACGCCCACATTGCCGGTCAGGCCGCCGACATCGATATCACTGCCCCGACGGCCGTCCAGGCTGTGAAAGCGATAGATTCCCTCTCCAAACAATCTTAAGAAGGAGACCGGCGCCCATTCAATACCCGCACCGAGATAGGTGCCGAAACTCGAATCGACCCCGCCGCGGTCGGCGTCGGCATAGATGTAGGAGATCCCTCCCAGGGCATAGGGGTTCAAATCAGCCCCGGGATACAGGTGCAACTGCAGGCCGAAATCAAAGGGCACCATGGTGAGTTCGTCATGGCGGGACAAAGAACTCTCGCCGATTAT
>WRKE01000155.1 GCA_009778235.1 Pseudomonadota bacterium | reverse complement strand
CCCACTTCGGCTTTTGACGAACAGGCCAAGCTGGAAATCAAGACACTGATCAACAACAGCCCCATGGGCCTGTTGGGTCTCTTTTAAGGGGAGGGCCATTTATGGAAAAAATAGGCTTATATCTCGGATGTAACATCCCGCTCAAGGCGCCGGATATCGAACAATCCTTCCGCAAGGTCTTCCCGATCCTGGGGATAGAACCGGTCGATCTACAGGGGGCTTCCTGCTGCCCGTCCTGGGGCACGGTGCCGTCGTTTGATCTCAACACCTGGTGTGCCGTTTCCGGCCGCAACATCACCATCGCCGAGGACCAAGGCGTGGATATCATGTCCGGCTGCAACTCCTGCTTCGGCGTGCTGGCGGAGGCCAAACACTACCTGGAGGATGATGAGCGCCGCAAGAAGGTCAACGCCCAATTGGCAACGATCAATCGCGAATTCAAGGGGACCTCGGACATCTATCATGTCGCCCATGTCCTCCATCACAAAGTCGGGGTGGAGAAGATACGGCAGAGCTTGAAATATTCCCTCGAGGGTCTGAAGATCGCGGTCCAGACCGGGTGCCACGCCCTCTGGCCCACCGATGTCTACAAAATCACCGAGGCCAATCCCTACCAACCGACCATCCTTCGCGAACTGTGTGAGGCGACCGGGGCCACGGTCCCCCATTACTCGCGCCTGGAAGGCTGCTGCGGCATGGGGGGCATGCGGTCGACCGATGTGGAAAAGTCGCTGAAATTATTCAGGGAAAAGATGGTGTCGATCAAGGAGGAGACCCAGGCTGATCTGATTGTCACTACCTGCTCTTCCTGTTTCCTCCAGTTTGATATGTCCCAACCGATCCTCAGGGAACGCGGCATGATCGATTTCGACCCGATCCCGACTTTCTACTATACCCAGGTGCTCGCCCTGGCCATGGGATTTGATCCCGCCCAGGTGGCCGCAATTTCGCAAATCGACCGCAAAGCGATCATTGGCGAGATACAAAGCGAAAAACGTCTGATCAAGGAGGTGGCCTGATGTCGTTCACACCCAATATCGTCGGTTTTGCCTGCCAATGGTGCACCTATGCCGGTGCCGATCTCGCCGGCAACCTGCGGGCCAAGTACCCGCCTTCGATCAAGTTGATCAAGGTTCCCTGCTCCGGACGGGTTGAACCGGAATTCGTCATGGAGGCCTTTGCCAACGGTGCCGATGGCGTCCTGATTGGCGGTTGCCACTTCGGCGACTGTCACTACAAGAGCGGTAATCATAAAACCGCCAACCGGATGAAGATCCTGGCACAGTTGCTGGAGGATTCGGGGTTTGACCGCAACCGGTTCCGTCTGGAATGGATCTCCGGCGCCGAAGGTTACCGGTTTGCCGAGGTGGTCGATGAGTTCACCAAAGAACTGGAGAAATTGGGTCCCAATCCGCTCAAAGGAGGAAATGGCCATGGCAGATAAAGTGAAAACCGCCTTTCTGCTCGCCGGTGGCTGTGCCGGCTGCGAAATGAGCGTCGTCGACCTTTCAGAGGCCCTGGTCGATGCCTTGGATGCGCTCGAAATCGTCTTCTGGGCTCCGACCGTGGCGGATGTCAAGTACAAGGATCTGGAAGCCATGGCCGACAAAAGCATTGACCTGGCCTTTGTCGACGGCATGATCCGTAACAGCGAGAACCTGCACATGGTCAAGGTGCTGCGCCAGAAAGCGAAGACCCTGGTGGCCTTCGGCGCTTGCGCCTCCATGGGCGGTATTGCTGCCATGGGCGACCTGCATACCAAAGAGGAATTGTTCGAGAAGGCCTACAAGACCACCTTTACCACCGACAATCCCGATGGGATCTATCCCACTCCGGAATATTTGCTCGACGGCAAGTACAACCTTACTATCCCGGTCTTTCTTGACAACTGTCAGACCATCGATCAGGTCGTCCCTGTGGAGTATTATGTCGGCGGTTGTCCGCCCCATCCTTCCTTTGTCGGCCATCTGGTCGGTGCCATTCTGGCGGGCAAGCTGCCGCCGGCAGGCTCCTGGCTGACCGGCGGCAAGGCGGTGTGTGACGTCTGCAAGCGAAATCCGGCGATTACCGGTGAGGAGCGGTTGCCGGTAGGCGAGATCAAACGGACCATCGACGCCCAGCCCGATCCGGAAAAATGTTTGCTCCAGCAGGGCTACATGTGCTTTGGTCCGGTGACCCAGGGAGACTGCGGCGGTTCATGCCTCAATGTCAACATTCCCTGTCGTGGCTGTGGCGGTCCGATTCCGGGTATCAAGGATTTCGGGGCCCGTTGTGTCTCCATGCTCGCATCAAGCATGGCAGACGAAGAGGTTGCGGCCCAGTTCATCGAGAAATACAACAACATGGCCAAGCTGGTCTACCGGTACAGCCACACGGCCTCAAAGCTCAACCACCGCATTGCCGAGCATAAGGAGCAGTAGCCCGTCAGGATGTCGATACGAACAACCAGGGAGGCCTGTTCATGGGTATCTTTGAAGCGCTAAAGAACAAATTCGGTTTTGGCCCCGCGCCAAGCGTGCCGGTTACGACTGCAAGGAGCAGCTTTATGAAGAAAATCGAAATCAATCCGGTCACCCGGCTCGAGGGGCATGGTAAGATTGCCATTTTCCTCGACGATAACGGCAATGTCGACGATGCCTTTTTCCAGACCGTCGAATTCCGGGGATATGAAAAATTCCTCCAGGGCATGCCGATCGAGGAGGTGCCCCGGACTGTGTCCACGGTCTGCGGTGTCTGCCGCGGTGTCCATTTCACCGCCGCGATGAAAGCCTCGGACGGCGTCTTCGGCGTTACGCCGCCACCCGCCGCCCGCAAGCTGCGCGAACTCTATTACAGTTCCCACTATGTCGAAGACCATTCGGTTATCCTCTATGCCCTTGGTTTTCCTGATTTCGTGGTCGGGCCAGAGGCCGATCCAGCCGTGCGTAACGTGGTCGGCCTGATCAATGCGGTGGGAGCCGAAACCGGCAAGGAAGTCCTGCGACGCCGCAGCTCGGCGATCAAGATTTTCGAGTTGCTGGGCGGTAAGCCCAACCATCCGGTGGCAGCCCTCCCCGGTGGTTGGTCCAAGCAGGTGACCGAAGAGGAGCGCAGGCAAATGGAAGCCTGGTCACAAGACTTGGTGGGACTGGGCGAGCTGACTCTTCAGGTATTTGAAGACGTGGTGCTGAAAAACGACAAGTACATGCAATTGGTTACCGGTGACATGTACAAGGTCGAGGTCGGCTACATGGGCTCGGTGAACGATCATGGCCAGATCGCCTACTACGACGGCACCCAGAAAGTGATCGACAGCGCCGGAACTGAGGTTGGCTCCTTCAAGGGCAAAGAATACCTTGATTTCATCGCTGAGCGGGTTCTGCCTTGGTCCTATCTCAAATTCCCCTATCAGAAGAAGCTCGGTGCCTGGAAGGGCATCGTCGACGGACCAGGAACCAATATTTATGCCGTTGGCCCGCTGGCTAGGATGAACATAGCCCAAGGCATGGACACGCCCAAGGCGCAGAAGCATTTTGAAAGATTTCACGCCACCTTTGGCGCGCGGCCAGTGCACCACATCCTTGCCTATCACTGGGCACGGGCCATCGAGATGCTCAATGCCGCTGAGAGATGTGTAGAGCTCTCCAGCGATAAGGAAATCACCAGCAAGGAGACTTGGGACAAGCCGACCTCCTGTACAGGCGAGGGAATAGGCATCATTGAGGCGTCGCGCGGTACCCTGATCCATCATTACCTTACCGACAGCAAGGGTATCGTCACCGATGCCAACCTAATCGTGGCCACCACCCACAACAACGCCCCGATCAACCTGGCGGTGAAGAAGGCGGCCAAACATTTCATCAAAAACGGTGAAGTTTCTCAAGGCATGCTCAACTATGTCGAGATGGCCTTCCGTCCCTATGACCTTTGCCTGGCTTGTGCCACCCATGCGGTGACCGGCGGCCAGTCGCCCCTAGAAGTCGAGATTTTCGATAAGAACGGTGCATTGTACAAGACCCTGAAAAACTTTTAAGGTAGTGAACGGAGCGTTTGGTTGCCGCTGTCCCATCGTGGTCGATCCAGGCGGGCTGGCGGCAACCTGACCTCATCCCCCTCTGTTTCACTTCCCTTGGGCCGGAAGAGGTTCTCCCTCTTCCGGCCCTTTCTTTAGGCAACAGGAGAGATATGAAAGCAAAATGCGTGGTGGTTGGCATCGGCAATCCCTATCTGCAAGACGACCGTGCCGGGGTGGTGGTGGCCGAGCAACTGGAACGAGATGGGGTGGCCTGTCAGACCGAGGTGGTCTACACGGTTGGTTTCGAGGTGATGGACAAGATTCTGGGCTTTGAACGGGCGATCATCGTCGATGCGTGCCAGCTGGGCAATGCGCCGGGCGCCATCCTCGAAGCGACCATGGATGATATCTTCACCAACCATGCCTTGGTGAACTCACACGCCATCACCTTGGGGGCCACTCTGAAAACCGGGTATGTCTGTTTTCCTGAAGAGATGCCCGTTGACATCCGGATCTTGCTGATCGAGGTCAAAGAAATCAAGGAGTTCACCCAGCAGATGTCGCCCGAGGTCGAGCGCGCGGTGGCTGAGGTGGTGGAGCGGATCAAGGATATGGTGGCCTCCGCTGCGGCGTAACTTGCTGTAAATATTCAGTAAACACAGCCATGGGATGGTCGTGGTGCAGGGGGTTGAGCGCAGCGAAACCCATCGCGCCAATCAAAATTGCTGACCTTCGTTTAGAGCGGTTAAAAACATAAAACCGCGAAGGAGTGGCCGCCAAGGCCCGAGGCAGGAACTTGGCGATGATGTCGGCGGCACCCCCATCAAACAGGTCCACATCAGAGGTCGGCGAGCAACTTATCGGCCGGCAGCACCTTGGCAAATAGTCCATTGAGTGCGGCGCAATATGCCGCCTGGACATCTTCAGCGGCAACTTCCCGCCCATTGAACGCCAAGGATCTGGCGGCGCAGGCGTCATGCGCCACCAGACAGGAAAAACCAAAATCAACCGCCGCGCGAACCGTGGTGTCAATGCACATCTGGGTCATCATACCTGCGATCAGCAACTGCGAAATGTTTTCTCGCTGCAAATAGTCCAGCAATTCCGTTTGGTTAAAGCTGCTGGGAAAGTGTTTCTGGAAAACCGGCTCATTCTCAAGGGGCCGAACCGAAGGGTGAATTTCCGCCCCTGGGGTGTTGGGCAGGAAAAAGGTCGCCCCGGGACGGGCAGCGAGGTGTTGGATGTGGATGATCGGCAGCGACCTGTCCCGGAAGGCCGCAAGCAGTGTTGCGGCCTTGGTTGCAGCCTCGGTGGCACCTGGCACTTCCATGGTTCCGCCGGGAAAGTAGTCGTTTTGAATGTCAATGAGCAAAAGGGCGATAGACATGGCGTGACCTCGCAGGGGTTGAAGTGAAGTGCGGCTGCCGGGGTTTTTTGTTTTTTGGCTACGCGATCTCAGGCCTTTTCCGCCACCATGGCGTAACGGCCCTTGTTGTTGCCGCCATC
>WRKE01000154.1 GCA_009778235.1 Pseudomonadota bacterium | reverse complement strand
GGGACACGTGGCCGCCTGCACCGCCGAGCTGGCGGCCCGGGTGGGGTTCAGGGTGGTGGTGATGGACGACCGGGCCGAGTTCGCCAATCGGCAACGCTTTCCCCTGGCCGATGAGATCCGGGTGCTGCCTTCCTTTACCGGTTGCCTCGACGGGATCGACCTCGACCACGACGCCTATCTGGTGATCGTCACCCGCGGCCACCTGCACGACCTTACGGTACTCGGCCAGGCCCTGGGCACCGGGGCAGGCTATATCGGCATGATCGGCAGCCGCGGAAAGCGCAACGCCATTTATGCCAAACTGCTGGAGCAAGGGGTAAGCGAGGCGCTGCTTAAACAGGTCCACTGCCCCATCGGCATGGCCATCGAGGCCGACACCCCGGAGGAGATCGCGGTGTCCATCGTCGGCGAGCTCATCCTCCAGCGGGCCACTGGCCGCATGCCATGCCGCCTCGCTTAAGCGGACTCATCCTCGCCGCCGGGCTGTCCTCGCGGATGGGTGCGCTGAAACCCCTGTTGCCCCTGGGCGGCCAGACCATGCTCAGCCAGGCCATTGCCCTGTTCCAGGCCTGCGGCATTGATGACGTCGTGGTGGTGACCGGCCACCGGGCCGAAGAGGTCAGGTCGGCGGCCACGGCGGCCGGGGCGCGGCTGGCCCACAATCCGGACCATAGCACCGGCATGTATGGGTCGATCCGCGCCGGGGCGGGTCTGCTGACCGGCCGCTGTGACGGTTTTTTCCTCCTGCCGGTGGATATTCCCCTGGTGCGTGCCGGCACGGTGCGGCTCTTGGCCCGCTCCTTTACCGCCCAACCGGCCCTGGCCTGCTGCCCGATTTTTGCCGGCCGGCGCGGGCATCCACCCCTGATCCATGCTAAGCTCATTGACCAGATCCTGGCCCAGGCGAATCCCCAAGACGGGATGCGCGGTCTGCTGGCCCGGATCGAGGCGGCACGGCCGGACCAACTCCGCGAGGTGGCGGTGGCCGATGCCCATATCCACCTCGACCTGGACACCCCTGATGCCTACCAAGATGGATGCGGCCGCTTTGCCCGCCTGGACATCCCAACCATGGCCGAATGCCTGACCATTGTTGAGCACCTGCACCCCATGCCGGCCAAGGGCTTGGCCCACGGCCGCGCGGTGGCCGGGGTGGCGGCGGCCATTGCCGAGGCGCTGAACCTGTGCGGCGGCCGCGAGCTGGACGTGGAATTGTGCCGGGTCAGCGGCTGGCTGCACGACCTCGCCAAGGGGCAAGACCACCACGAGGCCACGGGAGAACGCTGGCTGCGTGAGCTGGGGTTTGAGCGGGCCGGGGCCATTGTCGGCGCCCACCGGGATCTGGACTGGGCACCCGGCATGGAGCCGGGCGAGCGTGAGATCGTTCATTTGGCCGACAAGCTGGTGCGCGGCCGCCGGCTGGTCACCATAGGAGCGCGGTTTGCCGAGAAGCTGGCCCTTTTCCGGCAGGATCCAGAGGCAATGCGCGCCATCGAATACCGGTGGCAACAGGCCGGACATCTGGCCTCGGCAGTCGAAGCCGCGATGGGGCAGCCGTTGGCAGCGGTCGCCGCCACGGCGGACGGGATTATGGCGGAGCGGATTGGCGACTGATCACGTTGGGGTCTCTCGTCGCGATGCTCCGGGGAAAAGTCTGCCGCGCGCACTTCAACCTTGACCGTTCCACTGAAATCATGCTTGCCATCTTGACCCTTGTGCCCAAATAGGTGCGCTTGGGGCATGGCATACGGCTGGCGAAAATCGGCTGGCCCGTCGGTATGCCCGTGTGGTCACCCAGCCGTTGCCGGCTCATCCAACTCATCGACCAGCGCCAGCTCGACCTCGCACCTGGCCATTTCCCCCTGGTTGCCGTCCACCTCGGCAATGGCGAAATCCTGCTCGATCGTCTCCCGGAGCAATTGCTTGGGGTCCATCCGCATTGCCTCGGGCAAACGCGCTATTTCATCGGCCAGAATGGACAGCCGCCGCTGGAGCTTCTTTTTTATTTGTTCTTTCATAATCCATCCGCTGGGCTGTGGGCCCTGTTGGTCTGCTGTGCTCCGACCGGATTGCCTGGCTTCACGGCCGGGTTTGCGCGTGGATTGCCAAACCGGTCGCCGCCGCCCTATTTCGTTTCATAACAGGCCAGGATTTCGCCGAAATAAAGGGTATGATAGTCTTTGTGCGGATACAAACTTCCCAAGGCCTCGGCAAGATGCGCGGGGTCCATGGCGGATTTATAGACCACCTTGCACTCGTAATGGATTCCCGGCCCGCCGATGATGGGCGAGTCCACCAGCCTTGCCTCGACGACCGGCAAGTTGCAGGCGGCAAACTTATCGACATCCCGGCCCGATTTGGTGCCGCAATAGGCAAGGTGTTGTTTATACGCGGGATCAAGCGGGATGGTCACGGTGAAGTTGTCGGTCTGTTCCATCAGGGTAAAGGTGTGGCGCGAATCCCTGACCGCGACCATCAGGACCGGGCGCTGCCAAATGTAGCCGATGGCGGCCCAGCCAATGGTCATGGTGTTGACCGCCCCACCGGCCCGGACCGTCAGAAAGGCCCCCTTTTTGATCTGTTCCATCAATTGGTCGGTTTGTTCCAGATAGTTCCTGTCGTGCATCGCCCTGCCTCCTCATTCTGCGCAAAACCTTCATCTTGACCCGCAAGGCCGCCGATCTTGCGCCTGCACCCTGGGGCCGTTTTATTGCCACATGTTGTCGCTATTGCCGGCCCAATCCGTCGCCGCGCCGCTCCATCCCGCCATCCTCAACAAGACCGGGGGGAAAGTGCAACGCAAAGACATTCCAGCCATCCGCCCCGCTTTCCACCCCAATCCTGCCGCCATGCAGCTCCACGATCCGCTTGACGATGGCCAGCCCGAGGCCAACCCCGCCGTGCGCCGATGAGCGCGATTTTTCGCAGCGAAAGAACTGATCGAAAATCCGGTTCCGGTCGGCCGGCTCGATGAACGGTCCGGTATTGGCAACCGTGAGGATGGTCTCCTTTAAGGAGCCGAAGGCCAGCAGACAGCGAATCTCGCCCCCCCGGTGGTTGTACCGCACCGCATTGTCCATCAGATTGATCAGCACCCGGCGCATCTTTTCCTTGTCTCCCATCAGCGGATGGGCGCCGTCGAAACCGCAGACGAGCCGGATTTCCCGCTCCTGAAGCAGGGCGTCAAACTCCTGGGTCACCGAGGTGACGAGCTCGCTTGCGGAAAACAATTCCTGCTCCAGCCCATCGCTCAATTCCAACCGGGAGAGATCGAGCAGGTTCTTGATCAATTGGCCGATCCGGGTCAAGGCCCGCTCCTGGGCCAGCAATTTTTCCTGGACCGCGGCGGGCAAATGCTCGTTTTGCAGCGTCTCCTCCACCGCCAGGCGCAACAGGGTGACCGGCGTCTTCAACTCGTGGGAGGCGTTGGCAATGAATTCCTTCTGGCGGCGGAAAGAATGCTGGAGCCGGTTGAACATCGCATTGAGTCCGGCGATCAGCTCGTCGATTTCATCGTGGTTGTCGGCCAGGGGAATGCGCTTCTCCAGGGTCTTGGCCGTGATCTCCCTGGTCAGGCGGTTAATCTCCCTGATAGGGTGGAGGATTCGTCCCGCCACCAGATAACTGACCCCGATGAGAATAAGGGTCGAGACCAAGAGGGCCGAGCCGATCACCAGGGCGGACTCGATTGATTCGCTGACCAGATTCTCCACCGGCCGGGCCACATGCACCTGATAGATGTGCCCGGAAATCGGCATGATGAACACCCGGTTCCAAAAACCGGTGGGCTGGTCGTCCTCCTCGGCGTAAAACCGATTGAGGGGAATATCGGTGGTGATGAGATAGCCCCGATTCCTCATCTCCCTGGGCAGATCAATCTGGCGCGCCAGCTCGGACTCGAACAGCAGCCGGCCGCCGGCATCATATATCCTGGTCCAGTAGAGACGGGAGCATAATTCCAAGGCGGCCAGATCCGGCTCCTCTCTGGTCGCCTGTTCCTGGGCCATGGCATTGGCCATGGTCTGGGCGCGGAGCTCCAATTCCTGGTCGAGAAATTCATAGGGGGTTTCCAGGCCCCACAGAAAAACGATCGCGGAGAGCACGGCGGTGGAAGCCAGTCCGGCCAGACTGGCCCACAGGGTGATGCGGGTCCGGATTTTCATGCTTGATCGTCCCGGACCATATAGCCGACGCCACGGACGGTGACGATGACCCGGCCGGCGTGATCGTCGAGCTTTTTGCGCAGGTTTTTGATGTGCACGTCAATGTTGTTGGACATGGTGAAGGGGTCAAAGGCCTCGCCCCAGACGTGCTCGGCGAGATTGAACCGGGACACGGCCCGATTGCAGTTGTAGAGAAGAAATTCGAGCACGGAGAATTCCTTGGGGGTGAGCACCACTGGCTGGTTGCCCAGGATCACGCTTCTGGTATTGGGGTTGAGGCGAATGGCGCCGACTACCAGTTCGGGGCTGGCTTTATCATGGCTGCGGCGAAGCAGAGCCCGGATGCGGGCCAGCAGCTCGGCCATGGAAAAGGGTTTGTGCAGATAATCGTCGGCGCCTAAGTCGAGCCCTTTGACCCGGTCAGCCACCTCGCCTTTGCCGGTCAGCATCAGGACCGGGGTGGTGATCCCTTCGGCCCGCAGCTCAGCCAGCACGGCGAAACCGTCCTTTTGGGGCAGCATGATGTCGAGCACCATCAAATCGTAGGGCTCGGTGCATATCTTCTCCAAGGCAATGACCCCATCCCTGGCGATATCGACGGTGTAGCGCTGCCCTCGCAAGGTCAGGGCAATCTGCGCACCCAGCTCCGGCTCATCGTCCACAATCAAGATCCGCATCCCACTCTCCATGCAGCCATTGATCTACATGATGCCACCGTCATCTTCCCCTGGGAGAAAACCGCACCATCAAGGCTCGGCTCGTTCATCATTTCTTCATTGTCGTTGTGGTAAGAAGGCGCAAGAGTCCCTTGCTCAAGAAGAACCCTGGCAAGGATAATCGTCCCGGCAACAATTGGCACCCAATTATCGCGCCGGTGGCATCCAAGGGACGCAGTGTCTGCCACAACAACCTCTCCTTTTGCCCGTTTAAGGTACAACCATGCAGCCCAACGTAGAAACGCAGCAGCACCTTGAGAGTCCCCGCCCCGACGTCGCCGCCCCATGTACGTCATGGTGGCGGGCCTGGAAAAACCGCCGCCTCGCCCCCTTGGTCGCCATCGGCGGCAGCTACCTGCTCATCTCGCTGATCTTGCGGCTGATCCTGACAGCGGCCTTTGGCTATAATGACGGCATGGGACTCATCCACCTGGGGCCAACCCTTCTGGTGGGACTGATCAACGACAGCGTCACCTTGGGGTATCTGCTGGCGCCAATATATCTCTTTTTGACCTTCATGCCCCACCGGATCTACCAGTCCCTGGCAGGCCGGATCATGATTAGGGCCATGGGATGGCTCGTTTTGTTCTCGACACTGTATAT
>WRKE01000153.1 GCA_009778235.1 Pseudomonadota bacterium | reverse complement strand
TCCCAGAAGATGTAGAACAGGACAAAGTCCAGGGCGACAAAGACCCCGATCATGGAGGTTTCCATCACCAGCAGGCAGAACATGAAGGGGGTCACCCGCTTTTGGATGTATTTCCAGGAGGCAAGGACACAAAACGGCATGATCAGGGTGGTCAGCAGGACCAGCAGGATGGAAATGCCGTCCAGGCCGACGATATAGTTGATCTTCAGCCGGGGAATCCAGGTATAGATCTCGGCCATCTGGTATCTGCTGCTGGCCGGATCAAAGCCCGACAACAAAAACAGTGAGCAGATTGCGGTCAGTGAGGTGACCAGCAGGGTCCACAGCCGGGCAAAGGCCTCATTGTGGAAGAAGAGCAGTACCACCGAGCCTGCCAGCGGCAGGAAGATGAGAAAGCTGAGCATGGGAAAACCTTCTTTGATAAGCAGCAGATCCATTCTCTTTTCCCCTTAGAGCAACTGGGAGACCACGAAGGTGAGCAACACCACCGCGGCAAGCGAAGAAAGGTAGAACAGGGCGACCTGGATCTGGCCGCTCTGGAGCACTCGCACCTTGCCGCCCAAGGCCCGCACGCCGCGGGCAATACCGTCGACCACCCCGTCGATGGCGTGCCAATCAAACCAACTCCAAAAACGGCTGATGGTCATCAGCGAACCGAGCCCGACCACCCGGTAGGCCTCGCCCCAGGCAGTGTCGAGCCACTGCAGCGGATGCCGGACCATAAAGAGAAAAGCGCGGCCCAACTGCCGGCCGAGCCAGTCGATATCAAAGCAGACCCGATCCATGGGCTCCACATATTTCTTGAGCAGGAAAAAGGCCAAGGCGGCAAAACCGAGCAGTTGCAGGGTTTCCATCAGTTGGTAGGCCGTATACGGCGTGTAGTCGACCGCATGGGGCAGCAGGGTGTAGAGAGAGCCGGGCGCGGTACCCACCAGGATGCACATGGTGGCTCCCAAGGTCATGGCGATGAGCATGTTGCCCGGAGGATCGGCCGCCTTATCCCAGGTGGCCTGGCTGCACCTGTTGGTGCCGAAAAAGAGAAAATAAGGCAGCTTGAGGCCGTTGTAGATGAAGGTGCCGGTGGCGCCGAACATCAGCAGCCAGACCGCCCAGTTGAGGTGTTGCTCAAAACCGGCGGCGATGATCATCGACTTGCTGGCATAGGCCGCAAACAAGGGAACAGCGGAAATCGACAGGCAGCCGATCAGGGTAAAAAAGAAGGTGGCCGGCATCTTGGCATGCAAGCCGCCCAATTCGGTAAACTTGGTTTTGCCGGTCATGTACAGGACCGAACCTGTCCCCATGAACAACAAACTCTTGTACAAGATATGCGCCACCGCATGGGCCACGGCGCCGTTGATGGCCAGATTGGTGCCGATCCCGATGGAGGCTACCATGTAGCCCACCTGGGAGACGATCGACCAGGCCAGCAGCTTGCGGATGTCATTTTCCATCACCGCGTAGATCATGCCATACAGGGCCATGATCACCCCAAGCACCACCAGAATTTCCATGCCGGCGCAGGCCCGAGCCAGGGCATACACCGCGGTCTTGGTGGTGAAGGCGCAAAGAAAGACCGCGCCGTTGAACGAGGCCTCGCCATAGGCCTCGGGCAGCCAGAAGTGGAGCGGGACCATGGCGGCATTGAGCCCAAAGCCGATCATGATCAACCAGGTGGCGGGTTGGGGATGGCTGACATCGAGCAGGTTAAAGGCGATGCTGCCGGTTGATTGATAGTGGAGCAGGATACCGGCCAGGAGGATGATGCCGCCGATGGTGTGGATGATCAGGTAGCGGTAGCCCACGGCCAGCGAATTCGGCCCCCGCCTGAACCAGATGAGGAAGACCGAGGCAAAGGCCATCATTTCCCAGAAGAGAAAAAGGCTCAAATAATCGCCGCTGTAGATAACCCCCAGGGAGCCGGCCGCATAAAACCAGGCCGCCATGTGCTCTCCGGCCCGGTCAACGTGCAAGCCGTAGAGGGTGCCGATCACCGCCATCAGCGCCATGATCAGGGCAAAGACGGTGGCGAGTCGATCCACCCGGCCAAAGACCAATTGCCAGTCCAGGAAGTTCACCAGGCCGTAACTGCCGGCCAGGGTGGTATTGTACAGCACCGCGCCCAGACCCAAGAGCGGCACCAGGAAAAGATAAGGCCGGCGCAACGGTCCCTGGATGAAAGGCAGGAGCAACGCGCCCGCGATCAGAAGGATGGAGGGGTGGAGGAAACTGGAGGTCATTCTTCTTCCTCGCAGGGTAAAAGGGTGCGGTCATAGACCTCGGCCGGGGCCTGGATACCGGAACGGCCGAACCAACGGGCCACCCCGATGATCAGGGCCGTGGCCGCGAAACCAAACAGCGACCAGAAAAAGGGCAAGTGTTGCTCGACCCAGGTGTGGGCGTGTTGGGTATCAACCAGCAGCGAGGCCACCGCAATCACGGCCAGCAGCGCGAAGCAGAGCGTCACCACGGTTTTCAACCGGGCCTGGAGATATGCGATCAGCGATCTCATCCTGTCACCATCCGGACGAATTGCATCATGAAATTGGGGTAAATGCCGATGATCACCGAGACCGTGACCGCGATCAGCAAGGGAATCAGCATACTCAGCGGCGCCTCTTTGATCCCGGCCTCGGCCTGTCCCGCCGGTGGTTTGCCGAAAAAGGCCTTGTAGGTCACCGGCGCGAAATAGCCGACATTGAGCACGGTCGAGACGATGAGGATCAGGAGGATGCCCACCTGATGGGCCTCCATCGAGCCCACCAACAAATACCATTTGGAGACGAAACCGGCCACCGGCGGTGCGCCGATCATCGAGAGCGAGGCCACGGCAAAGGCGCCGAAGGTGAACGGCATAGTCCTGCCCAGACCGCTCATTTCCGAGATATATTTTTTATGGGCCGCGATGTAGATGGCGCCGGCGCAGAAAAACAGGGTGATCTTGGCAAAGGCGTGATTGACGATGTGAATCAGGCCGCCTTCGATGGCATGGGGGGTGAGCAGCGCCACACCCAGGATGATGTAGGAGAGCTGGCTAACCGTGGAATAGGCCAGCCTGGCCTTGAGATTGTCCTTGGACAGGGCGATCATCGAGGCGGCGATGATGGTGAAGCCGACAAAATAGGCGGTGGGAATGCCCAGATTGAGCCGGTCCATGGTGTCGACCCCGAACACATAGAGCATGGTGCGGGTGGTGCAGAATACCCCGACCTTGACCACGGCCACCGCATGCAACAGCGCTGAGACCGGGGTCGGGGCCACCATGGCGCCGGGGAGCCAATGGTGGAACGGCATGACCCCGTTCTTGGCAAAACCGAGAATACAAAAGATGTACAGCATGGTCACCAGCCAGCCGGTGGCCGAGTCAGGAATAATGCCGGTGTTGATGTTATGCGGAAAATCCAAGGTACCGGCCAGGACATAGATGAGGATCAGGGCCGGGAGGAGGAAAAATTTGGCGGTGGAGGTCAGGTAGACGATATATTTACGCGCCCCTTCGTAGGATTCTTCATCCTGATGATGGGCGACCAGCGGATAGGTGCAGACCGAGACGATCTCGTAGAAGAGATAAAGGGTCAGGAGGTTGTCGGCCAAGGCCACGCCGATGGCCCCGAAGATGGCCAGGGCGAAACAGGCGTTGAACCGGGTCTGGCAGGGCTCGTGGTGGGCCCGCATGTAGCCCATGGAGTAGAAGACGGCGATCACCCACAACGACGAGGCGACCAGGGCAAAGATCATGGCAAAGCCGTCGGCGCGCAGGGTGATCGACAGTCCGGGCAAAAGCTGAAAGATCGGATAGACCAGGGTCTTGCCCGCCTTGAGCGCCGGGATAAAGGAGAGCACCATACAAAACAGCAGCACCGCGGCGCTGGCAGAGACGAACTCGCGCAGGTTCGGGTTGTTTTTTAAGGTCATGACCACCAGGCTGCCGAACAGCGGGATGATCACCGCCAGCAACAGGTTGGCGTTCTCGATGACGTCGGGATTGGAGGCAACGATATCCATGGCCATTCTCCCTCCTTAGCCCTGAAGATCGACCAGGTCGTCGGTCTCGATGGACTTGTAGTTCCGATAGACCGCGATCATGATGCTGATAGCGATGGCTGCCTCGGCGGCGGCAATGGCCATGATGAACAGGGTGAATATCTGGCCGACCGCCGGGTTGGGGGCCAGGAAACGGTTGAAGGCCATGAAGTTGGTGGAAGCGGCGGCCAGGATGAACTCCGAAGAGATCAGCATGCCGATCACCGTGCGGTGGGCCACCATGCCGTAGACCCCGAAGGCGAACAGCAGGGCACCGATCACCAGGTAGGTCGAAAGGCAGTTGTAGAGATTTAAGAGTAGCATCGGTCAGTTTCTCCCCCGCTGTGCAAGCACCAAGGCGCCGATGATGGCCAGGAGCAGGACAATGGAAATGAGTTCGAAGACAAAGCCGTAGGTGGTCAGCAGCGACAGCCCCATCTCCTTGATGTCAAAGCTCCCCTGCCGGGGGAAGACCTGCCACTCGGTCTTCAGCCCGAGTACGGTCAGGGCGGCGAAGATCAGAGCGGCGACGCTTGCGGCCATCGGACCGGCCAGGGTGGCGCGGCGCTTCATGGCAGAAGTCTGTTGCTCCTCGGGCGTGGACATCATGATGCCAAAGGCGATCAGGATGGACACTGCGCCGACGTAGATGAGCAATTGCATCATGGCCAAAAAGGGGCTGAGCAGAAAATAATAGACTCCGGCCAGACCGGTGAAGCAGACCGCCAGACCGAAAACGGCCCGGACCAGCCGCCGGGAGCTGACCGCGATGGCCGCCCCGGCCATGACCAGGGCCACGGTGATGAGGAAAACAACCCCGACCATGCCCTCGGCGGAAAAAAGGGCCGGTCCAGCCGCCGGCTGACAGACTAGCGCTTGCATTTGTTTTGTTTCTCCAGCCTGTTGATCAGATCGATGACAAAGTCATGCTTGTCGAAACTGACCAGGTTGTATTCCCGGGAAAACCGCAGGGCGTTAAAATTACAACTCTCCACGCAAAAGCCGCAGAGACTGCATTTGGTGAAATCGAGGATGTAGCTGGTCAGCACCTTGCCCTTGCCGCCCTCGTTCTTCTTGCCGTCCAGGCTGATGCACCCCGAGCTGCAGGCCCGCTGACACATGCCGCAGACCACGCAATTGGGCTCGCCGGTCTCCTCGTTAGCGATCAATTCGATATGCCCCCGGAACAGCGGGGTCATGGTCGGCACTTCCCAGGGATACTGCTCGGTCACCACCGGCCGGAAGAACTCGCGGGCGGTGATGGCCAGGCCAGTCACCAGGCTTTTGCCGCCGGTCACGATATCACGAAAATACCCGCTCATACTCAAAACACCTTGATCAGGGCTGCCGTTACCAGGAGATTGACCATGGAGAACGGGATCAGTATTTTCCAGGAAAGATTGAGAAGCCGGTAAATCTGGGTCCGTGGATAGGTCCAGCGGATCCAGATGA
>WRKE01000152.1 GCA_009778235.1 Pseudomonadota bacterium | reverse complement strand
GGCCTCGTTCCGCCCTTTTTGCCGGACCCTGTGCCCTTTGGGCGCTTTTTATGGGCTGTTCAACCGGATCAGTCTGATTCGGTTGAAATTTAATCCGGATAACTGTACAAAGTGTGGGGCCTGTCACCAGATCTGTCCGGTGAATATCCGGGTAGATCTGTCGCCGAACAGCGGAGAATGCATCCGTTGTCTGCGTTGTTGTACCGAGGCCTGCCAATTCGATGCGCTTTCCGTGGAGATAGCGGGACAGGTTTGGCGGATACGGCCTGCCCCCTCCGATCAACCCGTGCGCTAAACGGCTGTCCATGAACACGCGAACACTCCTTCAGGCATCCGCCCTTTCGGCCTTGTTGCTGGCTTGTCCAGTCATGGCTGGGGAGATGGTGGCCGTTGCCGGTGATGACATCAACATGCGCGCAGGTCCAAGCACCGGCCACGAGATCCTGTGGAAGCTCGATGCGGGCTTTCCGCTCGAGGTGATCGGCACCAAGGAAGAATGGCTCCAGGTCAGGGATTTCGAGGGCAGTCGCGGCTGGGTGCACAAAAAGACGACCCAGAGAGCCGCGTTTGCGATCGTCAAGGCCAACAAGGGGACCGATGGACAGGTCAATGTCCGCAAAGAGCCTGACCTGAGCGCTGATATTGTCGCCAAGGCCAGCTATGGCGTGGTGTTCAAAGTATTGCAGCAGCAGGGCGGCTGGGTCAGGGTTGAACATGCTCAGGGAGTGGCGGGCTGGGTGGACAGCCGCCTGCTCTGGGGTTTGTGAGGCAAGAAACCCAAGGAAAACAAAGAGCAACTGTAGTCACTTTTTCGCCCGGCAACGGCCGAAGGTTTGGCCGCTTGCTGCCGCCGTCCTGTCGCTTTGTGCCTTTCGCACTGCTGGGTTGCGAGACTTTTCATCATATGTACGACGTAACCCGATCATCACCCATGATTCCCGATAAACGACGCATCAAGCTCAGGTTTGAGCAGGCAGCGGCTACCTACGAACAGCAGGCAACGGCGCAAGCACGGGTGGCGAACCGACTGCTCAATCTGCTGGCAGAGACCGCCAGCGGCTTTAAGCCCGCCGATGTGCTGGAGATTGGCTGTTGTACCGGGCTGTTGACCGAAAAGACCTTGAGCCGCTTTCCGGGAATCGACCATTTTACCCTGTGCGATCTGGTTGCCGCCTTTGAACAACGGGTCTGCCGGCGGATCGGCACCCATGTTGAAAAAATCACTTTCCTGGCCGGCGACGTCGAAACCCTGCCACTCCCAGATCACTACGACCTGGTGATTTCCTCCTCGACCCTGCATTGGGTACATGACCTGCCCGGTCTGTGCGCCAAGCTGCATCACCACCTCTATCCCGAGGGGGTGTTCGCCTTTTCCCTGTACGGCAAGGAAAACCTGCGCGAGATCCGCGAGGTCGCCGGCGTGGGGCTGAACTACCGAAGCCTGGCGCAACTGCAGACCGTGGTCGGCGAGCGGTTTGTGATTCTGGCCGCCGAGGAGGCGCGGGAGACCATGTGGTATCCGAGCCCGATCGCTGTGCTGCAGCACCTCCGGGCCACCGGCGTCAACTCGATCGGCCAGCAGGTGTGGACCCGGCGTCAAGTAGCAGACTTTGTCGTCCGCTACCAAGAGCGGTTCGCCGGGGAACAGGGCGTCCGTCTCACCTATCATCCCATGTTCATTGTGGCTCGTCCCCGGTGATCATCGGCTGGACACGAAAGACAACTGTTGCTCGGAGGACACGGCCATGACCACCCCGCATCGCACCATCGCCGTGGGCGGTATCGACACCGATGTCGGCAAATCCTACGTCACTGGACTGCTGGCCCGTCACCTTGTCCAGCAGGGACATTCGGTCACGACCTTTAAGCCTATCCAGACCGGCTGCCGTGAAATGTCAGAGGATATTGTCCTGCATCGCCGGCTGATGGAACAATCGCTCACCGAATTTGATCGCAACGGGACCACCTGTCCCTATCTTTTTCCCTTCCCCGCGTCTCCCCGGCTGGCAGCACGGATGGTCGGCGCCACCATCGACATATCGGTGCTGGACCAGGCGGTGGCCACCTTGCAGGGCCACTTCGACTGGCTGCTGGTGGAAGGGGCTGGAGGGCTGATGGTGCCGATCAATGAGCAGTGGCGGTTGCTTGATTACTATGCCGCTCGCGGGTTCCCCCTGGTGTTGGTCACCACGCCCCGCCTGGGTTCGATCAACCACACCCGCCTCAGCCTGGAAGCGATCAAGGCCCGCTCCATCCGCCTGTTGGGCACGGTCTACAACCTGTTTGGCGATCACCCCAGGGAGATCGTGCAGGATACGTTTTTGGAGATCCGCCAGGCCCTGGTTGACTACTCTCTGGCCCAAACCGTGGTGATCGTCCCCGATATCCGGGAAAGCAAGACGGCCGCCTGGGCGCCCCTGTTGGCATCCTTGGCCTGACTTTTCCTGCCTTCGGGCGACCACGATTCTTCCCTGGCGGGTCACCTCGACCCAGAGCTTGTTTGCGTTTTCCGTCGTCCCGACGAGCCGATGCCCCCTATTTTCTCCCCTGCTTGTCCTCCTCCGCTCACCCTGACCAGGGTCGAGTCAGCCCCGGACCTCGCCCGCTTGCCAGAACCTGACCCGGAAATAGCACAAATTCGAGGTTTTCTTGTGCGAACTGTGCGTATAGCAAAATGAAGAATAGGTGGAAAGCATGGGAGATGCAACAGGGTTCCATTGATAGATCTGCTGGGCCATTACATAAATTTATTAAAATTATCAAATTGATATAAAGATAGGCATCGGGAGGTGCGGGGTTTTTTTGGACAGAAGGGATGGGAGGGGGAAAGATGGGTAACTGTGCTGATTATGCAAAGTGAAAAAAAAGTTGCGCGGGGTTCTATTCTTTTCTACAAAAAGCGATGCTATCCGGTTGCCTGTAAGTTGGCCAGCAAATTAGTTACAAAATAGATAGGGCCAAAGGGGTTTCCGCTCGCGCAGGCTGGGCGTGGGACCGCAGCATGTGGCTGCTTGGGCAACCTTTGCGAGATTCAACTCTGAGAAAGGAGGCCAGTATGGCGAAAGTCGGTGTGTATGTCTGTCATTGCGGTACGAACATTGCAGGCGTCATCGACGTGTCGGCGGTCCGCGACTTTGCGGAAACGCTGCCCGATGTCGTGGTTGCCCGCAAGGATCTGTTCATGTGCTCGGATTCCGGACAGGAAATGGTCAAGAAAGACATCCGTGACGGCCTGGTCGACCGTGTGGTGGTGGCCGCCTGCACGCCACGCACCCACGAGCCGATCTTCCGCGCCGCCCTTGAAAAGGCGGGGCTGAATAAATATCTGTTCGAAATGGCCAACATCCGCGACCAGGGCAGTTGGGTGCACGGCCATGATCATGAGGGGGCCACAGAAAAGGCCAAGAAGATAGTGGCTTCGGCCGTGGGCAAGGCCCGTAACCTCGCGCCGCTGGAAGACAAATTTGTGTCGGTCGTTGATGCTGCCCTGGTGATCGGCGGCGGCATCAGCGGGATCAGCGCTGCCCTGGAATTGGCCAAAATGGGGCACAAGACCTACCTGGTGGAGAAACGTCCTTCCATCGGCGGGGTCATGGCCCAACTGGACAAGACCTTCCCCACTAACGATTGCTCGGCTTGTATCCTCACGCCGATGATGGTCGAGGCCTACAATCACCCCAATATCGAGACCCTGGCCTATGCCGAAGTGGAAGATGTCAGTGGTTATATCGGTAATTTCACTGTCAAAATAAGACAGAAACAAACCTACGTCGACTGGAGCAAGTGCACCGGCTGCGGCGATTGCGCCAGCAAGTGCCCCTCCAAGGTGCCGGACGAGTTCAACGCGGGGTTATCTTTCCGCCGCGCCGCTTTCATCATGTTTCCCCAGGCCGTGCCCAAGAAGGCGGTGGTCGATATCGAGCACTGCTTGAACTGTGCCGGTCGGGAGATCGGTACCCAGCCCAAGGTCAACGAAAAGACCGGACGGACCATCCTCGCGCCCTGCGAGCGGGCTTGTCCGGCAGAAGCCATCAACCGCTCCGTGGCCTATGATCCGGCTGGCTCGATCAAGGAGGTGGAGGTCGGCTCGATCGTCGTTGCCACCGGCTTCCAGGTCATGGACAAGGGCTGGTTCAAGGAAATGGCTCCGAATTCGCCCAACGTGATCACCTCCCTGCAACTGGAACGGATCATCTCCGCCACCGGACCTTCCGAAGGCAAGCTGTTGCGTCCCTCGGACAGTGAAAAGCCCCATACCATCACCTTTGTCTCCTGCATGGGCTCACGGGACGCGAACTTCCACACCCATTGTTCGCGCATCTGCTGCATGTATATGATTAAGCAGGCCCGGCTGATTAAAGAAAAGTATCCGGATATCGCCATCAACATGCACTTCATCGACGTCCGGGCCGCAGGTAAGGGGTACGACGAGTACTACACCGGTGCCCGCAAGATGGGTATCAACTTTTTCAAAGGCAAGGTGGGCGGCCTGGAAATCTTGCCGGAAGACCGGCTCCGGGTACTGGCCTACGACATGGAAGCAGCGACCAACATCGAGTACGAGTCGGATCTGGTGGTCCTGGCCACTGCGGTCGAACTGCCCGAGGACGCCACTACCTTGGCGCAGAAGATGGGATTGCAATTCTGCGGCTCCAATTTCTACCGCGAACTGCATCCCAAATTAGGACCGGTGGAAACTGCCACCGAGGGCCTGTTCCTGGCCGGTTGCTGCCAGGGGCCCAAGGACATCCCGGATAGTGTGTCCCAGGCCAAAGGTGCCGCTGCCGCCGCCGCCGTGCCGCTGGCCCAGGGCAGGGTCCGGATCGAACCGATCATCTCCGAGGTCCAGGCCGAGGTGTGCAGCGGTTGCGGTATTTGCATCCCACTCTGTCCATATCACGCCATCAACATGGGCACCTATGCCGACCGGCCCAGGGCTCAGATCGAGATGTCGGCCTGCAAGGGGTGCGGGGTCTGTACCTCGGCCTGCCCGTCGGGGGCCATTGTCCTCCACGGTTACGACGAAACGCAGATCTTCGCCCAGATCGAGGCTCTGACAGCCTAAGGAGAATGTCATTATGCTCATCGCCCAAAACAAAATCAATGAAGCCGTTTCCACCATCATCGAATACGGTGGTCCGGGCGTGCTTAAATGTGTCCAGTGCGGCGCCTGCTCAGCGGTTTGTCCTGGGGTACGCGCTGGCTTCCCGCTGCTGTGCCGCAACCTGATCCGCCATCTGCTCAACGGTGAACTCGAGGAAATCATCGAGGATTCCTCGAGCTGGGGATGCCAGTCCTGCAGCCGCTGCACCGAGGTTTGCCCCCAGGGCGTGCGACCGATGGAGGTGGTATTCGCGTTTCGCCGCTACCAAGCCAACCAACTGGCCTTTTCCACCTCATCGATTACCAGCCAGATGAACCTGTACGAGACCGGACACGCCGT
>WRKE01000151.1 GCA_009778235.1 Pseudomonadota bacterium | reverse complement strand
CTGGTCAGGGTGTGGCGGACCGGATTGAGCAGGGCGGCAACGCAGGCCGCGGCCGCCGAGCCGCCGATCACCGACTGGGGGATATCGCGCGGCCCGTTGAAGGCCCCGCACGTAAAAATCCCTTTAAGCGAGGTGTGGACCGGCATCAGGGCCGAGATCGAGGCGAAACGGTCCGAGGTCATGTGGATGCCGATCTTTTCCGCCAGCCGGACCATGGCGTCCGGGGTTTCCAGCCCCACCGACAGCACCACCAGATCCACCGTCTCCTCTACCTGCTTGCCGTAGGCGTTGATATAGTGGAGGCGCAAATCTCCTTTTTGCCCTTTGGGTTCAACCCCATGGATACGGGAACGAATAAAACGAATCTTGTATTCGTTGCGGGCCTGTTCAAAGTAACGCTCGAACTCTTTGCCCGGAGTGCGCATATCCATGTGGAAAATGACCACATCAACCTCGGGATAGGCCTCCTTGACGGTCATGGCCTCCTTGATTGCGTACATGCAGCAGACCGTCGAGCAGTATTCGTTGTTGCAGCGGTTCTTGTCGCGGCTGCCGATACATTGGAGAAAGGCGATCCGCTGCACCATCTTGCGATCCGAGGGACGGGCGAGGACCCCGCCGGTGGGGCCGCCCGGCGACAGAAAACGCTCGAACTGGAGCGAGGTGACCACATTGGGATAGAGCCCGTAGCCCCAGGCCCTGGTTTTGCCGGGGTCAAAGGGCTGGAAACCGAGCGCCATCACCACCGCCCCCACCTTCAGGTCGCGCTCCTGGCCGCGATCAGCGAAATTGACCGCGCCGGGCGGGCAAATTTCCGCGCAAATCCCGCAATTATCCGGCTCATTCAAGCGGATGCAGGCCTGGGGATCAATCTGGTATTTGAGCGGTACCGCCTGGGGATACTTGATGTAGATGGCCTTGCGCTTGGCCATGAAGATGTTGAACGAGTCATCGACGCTTTGGGGGCAACCGTCGCTGCACTGGCCGCAGGCAATGCACTTGGCCGGATCGACATAGCGGGGATGCTCCAGCACCCGCACGGTGAACGCCCCCGCCCTGCCGCTGATGTCGATCACCGTGGTCAGGGTCATGATGCGGATATTGGGATGGCGGCCACACTCGACCAATTTGGGCGAGATGATGCACATGGCGCAGTCGTTGGTGGGAAACACCTTGTTGTACTGGGGCATGGCGCCACCGATGGCCCCGGTTTTTTCCACCAAATAAACAAAATAGCCGGAGTCGGCCAGGTCGAGTGCGGCCTGCATCCCGGAGATGCCGCCTCCCACCACCAGAACCGCCCCAATCATGGCCGACTCAGACATGGCGTGCCTCCGTGGTCTCCGCGGGCGGCATGATCAAGGCATTGGCCACCAACTCCCAGAGAAATTGAACCTCGACATGGAGGTTGAATTCGCGGTTGAGCGAATAGAGGATCTGGTCCCGGCAGTTGAAGCAGGAGGTGACCACCAGCTTGGCGCCGGAGGCGCTGATCTGACGGGCCTTGACCCGGCCATGAAAGACCCGCTCAGCCTCAAAATGATCGGCCCAGGCGCCGCCGCCGGCCCCACAGCAATAATTTTCCTCCTGGTCCGGGATCAGATCGACATAGTGTGGGCAGCAGGCCCTGGTCAGGATGCGGGCCTCCTTGAAGTAGCCATGGCCGAACGATTTGAGTGAATGGCGGCCATAGTTGCAGGAATCGTGGAAGGTGGTCAGCTTGGTTTGGCTGGCGGGATCGAGCCGGATTCTGTTTTGATCGAGATATTCGAGCAAAAGGTCAAAGACGCTGTATACCTTGAACTGCTGCAGAGACTCGGGAAACCAGCGTTCCAGGGCATAACGGGTGGCATAGTAGGCGTGGCCGCATTCGGGCAGGAGCAGGGCCGTACAGTTGAGCCGCTCGATATTGTCGATGATCCGCTTGACCATGGTGCGCATCGCGCCGTAGTCGCCGGCATGGAGTCCCCAGTTGATCCCTTCCCAGAACTCCGAGGAGATGGTCCAGGATTCGCCGGCCGCATAGAAGATCTTCCACCACCAGGTCATGGCCTCGGGTTCGACAAAGGGCTGCTTGGAGTTGATGGTCACCAGGAGGCGGGCGCCGCGGGCATCGATGGGGGTAACAAAACCGGGGCAGGAGGTACGGGCGAGTTCTTCGCCCATTTCCCGGGCCAGGGCGAGAAAATCGTCTTTGGGAATGCCGAGATTGTTCCCTTTTTCCAGACAGGTGACCACCCCTTTGCGGATGGCGGCCGGCACATTGTCCCGGTCGCTTTGCGCCCTGATTCGGCGCAGCAACTGCACGATCTCGATGTTCATCGGGCAGACTGCCTCGCACTTGCCGCACAAGGTGCACTTCCACGGCCAACTGCTCGTCACCAGCTCGTCTTCCAGACCCAGAAAAGCCATGCGCACGATCTTGCGCGGGTCGAGTTCGTCAACCCCGGAGATCGGGCAGGCGCCGGCACAGGACCCGCAGGTCAGGCAGATGTCGGCCAGACCCGGCGAGATGTCGAGATTTCTTGTCTTTACGTCCAGGCGAACCGGCGCCGGGGTGGTTGCAGCCTGCGAGCGCGGCGTAACCGGCGATTCCTCGGGTGCGGCCGGGTCGGGATTGAAACGGGGCTCCCGGCCGTACTTGTCGCACAGCCGCCGGTAATCCTCCCATTGGATCAGGTAGCGGCGGCCCGGCCCCTCCTGGGCAGGAAGAATGCCGGAATTGATCCAGTTGCGGATGGTGTTGCGATGCACCCCAAATTCTTCGGCCAAGTCGTTGACTTTGGTTTCGTAGATCATGGCGAGGCGGTTTCCGGAAGGGCAAAGGAGGCGGCAAGGGCGGCGATTTGGGCACAAGCCGGATCAACGGCGGCCTCCACCAGCGGCGACAGACCTGGGGCGCACAGGGCGGCGGGCGGTTCGATGCCGACCAAGAAAAGAACGACCTCGATCCCGGTTTGCGCTGCCAACTCCCGCAACAGGTTGACGGTGGGAAATTGGTGGAGGGAAAAATCGTGGATCTTGCGGGCGGACAGATCCGTGGGCACGCAACGGCGCAGCCGGCCGACCGCTGTCCCCTGCCCCGGATCGGCATCGACCACAATCAAACATCGAGGGCGCATGTGCGGATCGAGCAGATAATCAAGCAGATACTCCCTGATCGCGGTGCCGGCATCGACCAGGCGAATCGCCGGCGGCAGATTACGATGCGCCAGCCGCTCGACCACTGCCGGACCAAAGCCGTCGTCGCCGAGCAGGATGTTGCCGCAGCCAAAAATCACGGCCAGCGGCACCGGGATCAGGGTTGGCCTGTTGTGCGAGATGTGCATGATACTGGCAATATGCCACTATTTTCTCAGATTGCGCAAGGGCAAAAGCAGAGGGGTCTCGTTTTCCGCCTCAGGGGAGGAAATACGATAATACTTTGAATTTACAAGAGAAAAGATATTCTTGAAGGTTTTTTACCCGCACTGTTCCCCGCGTTAGCTCAGGGGAACAGCGTTCCGTTTCGGACGGCTCCGGTCACAGGAATGGAAAAAATCAAAAAGTGCCCACAGAGAGAGCGGGCACGGTTGAGGGGTATGCGGCGGATTTTCCACTCCGGTACGGACCATGCGCCGAGCGTCGAAGAGAGCGCGGCGCGATCCGGCTGTTTCCACCGGCCGCGCCGCGCATGATATGATAACAGTTGCCGTTTAGAACTCGTACTTGATCCGCAGCGAGCCGCTGACCCCTTCTCTGGTCCCTACATAGCCCTGCACGCCCAGATCAAGGGACAAGTCTTGAGCGGGCTTCAGCTTCAGGCCGATCTCGCCCACGCCCGTGCCGCCCTGCAAATCCGGCTCGTCAATGGCATAGCCGTAAGTCGTGGCTGCGGCCTTGCCGTCAAACTCGTGTTCGTAGGCCACACCCGCATACGGGGTAAACCTTGTATCCGCCGCATAGGAAAAGCGTGTGCCGATGCGTAAGCGGTGGGAGTCCACGCCGTCAAAGCCCACCGGGTCGCCGGTGCTCAGAATCACATCATCGCCCTGCACCCGCGTCCAGAAATATTTGCCGTACAGATCGAGCGCGGCCTTGTCGTTCACGTTCCAGATGTAGCCCACGCCAAGATGCAGGCCGTAATAGGCCGAGTCGGCATCATAGCTGGCATGGCGGCCCAGGGAGTCGCGCAGGTGGGCATTGCGGTACTCGTTGCTGACGCTGCCCGCCCGGAGGCTCGCTTCCGTATAGACATGGCCCGGTCCGGCGTTGGCAAAGTCCATCCGGCCGATGATGCCGCCGCCGATATGGTCGATGTCGCCGTCGCCGTCCGCGTTGATGCCGGAGAACGAATTGGAGGTATCATACGAGCCGTTGCCGTACTCGAAGAACAGGCCCAAGGTCAGGCGTCCGGGGGTGAGGTCGATTCCCTTCGATACCCCGGCCAGGAGGGAGATGCTGGACAGATCCGTATGCGAGCCGGTGTCGTAGCGCGACCAGCCGCCGGAGAACGCGGCGAAGACGCCCAGGCCGTATTTGCTCTCCATGCTTGCCCGCACGGCTTCGGCCATACCCTGCCCGGCCGCCAGGTCCGCACCCTGGTTGACCAGGGCCACGCCCGACAGGAAGCCTTCGCTCAGAACCTTGGTTTCCGGAGCTGCCCGCACCCTTTCCACCACGGCATAGAGGTCGTTTGCCTGCTGATCCAGCCGGAAAGAGAGGTTCAGGGTTGCGCCCTTTTTCCCGGCCAGGATGGCTCCGTTATTGGTGATGGTGCCACCTTGAAGACCAGCGTCCGCATGGATGAGGGATATGCTTTTCCCAACTTGCGGGGCGCGTCCGCCGCCCATGATGCTCACGCCGGTGACGGTGGAAGTAGCGCCGCCCGGCCCGGAGAAATCCACCGTGCCGGTCACTTCCAGCCCTTTCAGGGAGGCGGGCAGAATGAAGTTGTAGTATTGGAAATGCTGAACTCCCGGCACAGACGAGCCGCGGTAGTTCCACACGTTCAGGGTGTTGCCGGTGAAGGAATCATCCCCATCGCTCTTACCGCCCCAAAGGTTAGTGGTTGGTCCAAAAGTCGGACTGCCGCTGATGGTCACGGTGTTGTAGGTGGTGTCGCCGATCAAGCTCGCGCCGCCGTAGACGCCGTAGCCATCTTGGCCAACCTCGCCATCTTGGCCAATCTCGCCGCCGCTGATGGTCACGCTGTTGCCGGTGGCGGCGTCGCTATCGCTGTAGCCGCCGTAGACATTTTGGCCAACCTCGCCGCCGCTGATGGTGACGCTGTTGCCGGTGGCGTTGCCGCTCCAGCTGTTGCCGCCGTAGACATTTCCGTTCACCGTGCCGCCGCTGATGGTCACGCTGTTGCCGGTGGCGTCGCCGATATAGCTGTTGCCGCCGTAGACATAGTTCATCGTACCGCCGCTGATGGTCACGCTGTTGCCTGTGGCGGCGC
>WRKE01000150.1 GCA_009778235.1 Pseudomonadota bacterium | reverse complement strand
ATTTATCTGGTCTCATCCCCGGATTCTTTGATGAAGCTCGACAGATAGAATGATTGCGCCACCACGAACAGCAAGGTCAGGCCGAGCATGCCGAACAATTTGAAATTGACCCAGGTATCGCGGTCATAGTAGGTCATGACATAGAGGTTGATGCCGCCCAGAATAAAAAAGAAGGCTGTCCAGGCAAGGTTGAGGCGTCGCCAGACCAACGGCGGCAGGGTCAGGTTGCTCCCCAGCAGGCGTTCGATGGCGGTCTGTCGGCCCACCACCTGGCTGAGCAGAAAGGCGCCGCCGAACAGCCAGTTGATCACCGTGGGCTTCCATTTGATGAATTGCTCGTCGTGGAGGAAGAGGGTGAGTCCCCCAAAGACGAGGATGATGGCCAGGGTGGTCAGTTGCATCGTCCCCACCTTGCGGGTGGTGATCCATAACCAACCGCTCTGGGCCAGAGTGGCCACGATGGCCACCCCGGTGGCGGTGTAGATGTCAAACAGCTTGTAGGCGATGAAAAAAAGCAGGACTGGAAGAAAATCAAAGAGAAACTTCATGGATGCTGGGCAAGGGGAAGCGGCGAAATAGGTCGTAAGGAGGCAGTGAGCCGGATCAGATGCCTTCCCAATGGTTGCTGGCAAATGGAACAAACCTCTTTCTTTTAAACATTCTCGCTTGCTTTTGCCATCGGGAATAAGGGGGCCGGCAACCCGGTCCGTATTGCGCAGCCTCATGAGGGTCGACCAGCGCCGGTAAAATCATGCGGCTGCCAGCAGTCATAAGGCCTTGAGCTGGCATAAAAAAGGAGCAAGAATCAAGTCGCCCCTGGTCGCAGCTTTTGTTGATCGCGATCAGGAGGTACAGTCCAAAGGTTATTTTTTCTGCATTGCCCGCCATTCTTCGATCACAGCTTTGCATTCCGGGGGTCGCTTTGTCAAAGTTCTCCGGTCTGCTGGCGCCGCCTCTTCTCCCGCTTCCTCACCCTCACAACCCGTATTTGCGGTCATAGCCCCTGGGGGTGACCATCTTGCCGCGCCAGACAAAGGTCTGGGAGTTGCCGATGATCACCGTGGTCTGCATACCGATGTCTTCATCGAGCATCCGCTCCAGGGTAGTCAGCCGCACGGTCTCGTGGGCGCGGGTGGCGCTGGAGACGATGCCCACCGGGGTATCGGTCGAGCGGTGGGCGAGCATGATTTCCCGGGCCCGGGCGATCTGGTCGGTGCGTTTCTTGGATTTGGGATTGTAGATCACCACCACGAAATCGGCCGGGGCCACGGCCGCCAGGCGGCGCTCGATCAAGCTCCAGGGGGTCATCAGGTCCGACAGGCTGATGGCGGCGAAATCGTGCATCAGGGGTGCGCCCAAGATGGCGGCGCAGGAATTGAGGGCCGCGATGCCGGGGATGATGTCGATCGGGACCGCTGCATCCATGGTCCGGGCCAGCTCGAACACCAGGCCAGCCATGGCGTAGATGCCCGGATCGCCGCCGCAGACCAGGGCGACCCGCCTCCCCTGTCCGGCCATCTCTAAAGCCTTTCGGCAGCGGTCGATTTCCTGCATCATCGAGGACGAGAGCACCTCGCTGGCTGGATTGAGGCAATCGCGCACCAAGTCGAGATAGGTACGGTAGCCGACCACCACCTCCGCCACTTTCAGGGCTTCGCGGGCACGGGGGGCCATGAGGTCGGCAGCGCCGGGCCCGAGCCCGACTACCGCCAGAGAGCCGTTGGGGAAGTCCTGTGCTGTTGTCATTGTTTGGGTGTTCCTTTACGTTGTCGTTGCCAACGGGTCGGCGATCTCGGCCACCGAGGTGGTGACCTCGGTCCATTTCATCTTGGCTGCCAGCAGCACGGCGCCCGGTCCAGCACAGAGTAAGGCCGCCGGTTCGGCCACGGCCCTGGCGCCGGTGGCGCGTTGGACGATTGCCGAGGTGGTGATCCCCTCGACCTGGTTCAATGCGTCTTTGTGGTAAAAATCAAGGGCCAGTCCTTGGACGCGGGCATAGGTCAGCAGGCCCGCTTCATCTTGCTTGAGGTCAATCGAGGCCAGACGGGCGATGGCCTGGGGTGCGAGCCCGTGTGCCGTGCAGGTGGACTCGATGGCCGTGGCAATGGCCGCAGCGGAAGTCCCCCGGTTGCAGCCGAGGCCGACCACCAGGGCCCGGGGATGCAGCACCACGCCTTGTAGGGCTGGCGTAGTCCGGCTGTCGATAACCAGGTCGGCTGTTGCCCGGTCATGGTAGGGGTGCAGATCCGGCGGTAATTCCGGCAGTGGATAGCGGCTCCAGAGAGTGAGCGCGCCTTCATCGACCAGGCGGCCCATGGCGCGGGTGAAGGCGGCCCTGTCGCCGGGGATGAGCCCGAGATCGCGGCACCAGAGATCAAGCGGGGTACGGCCCAGGACATCGGAGGCGGTGGTGAGCACGGCCTGGCCGCCGGTCGCAACCGCCACCCGGTGGGCCAGTTGGTTGGCGCCTCCGAGGTGACCGGACAGCAGCGAGATGGCGAAATTGCCTTGTTCATCGCACACCACCACGGCCGGGTCCAGGACCTTGTCGCGCAGCAGCGGGGCCACGGTGCGCACCACCATGCCGGTGGCCATGACGCAGACAATCTCCCGATAGTTGGCCCAGGTTTCGGCCATCACCTGCGCCAGCCTTCCCTTGGCGGCGAAGAAATCGCCGTCCAGGACCTCGGCCAGGCGGCTCCCCAGGACACAGCCGCCTCTGCTCACCGCCACCACGGCCAGGCGGCGGCCAAGCCCGCCTTCAGCGGTATTGGTGGCTGAAGCCGGCATCGTAGAGCTTGGAGACGATTTGACTGTCGTCGGCCAGGGCTGGCCCGACCACGATCATCGCTGTTTTTCTGATCCGTGAATCCCGGATCTTGCCGGCTATCTCATCCAGGCTGCCCCGGACGATCTGCTGGTCCGGCCAACTGGCCCGCTCGACCACGGCCACCGGGGTGTCGGCCGAATAGCCGCCGGCCAACAGGTCGTCGACCACGGCGGCAATCATCGACACGCTCAGAAAGATGCACATGGTGGCTTGGGCGGCAGCCAGGTTGCGCAGCGATTCGCGCTCCGGCACCGGGGTGCGGCCTGCCTGACGGGTAAAGATCACCGTCTGGGTGACCTCGGGCACGGTCAACTCCTTTTTCAGGGCGGCGGCGGCGGCCAAGGCCGAGCTGACGCCCGGCACCACCTCGTAGGGGATGTTTTTTTTATCCAGCCACTGCATCTGTTCACGGATCGCGCCGTAGATGGCCGGATCGCCGGTGTGCAGTCGGACCACCCGGAGGCCGCGGCCATACCCCTCGGCCAGCAGGCCCATGATCGCCACCAGGTCGAGCGGGGCGCTGTCGTGGCAGACCGCCCTGATCCCGTTGAGCAGGGCGGCGTTGACCAGGCTGCCGGCATAGACCACCACATCCGCGTCATCGAGCAGGCGGCGGCCCTTGAGGGTGATCAGTTCCGGGTCACCGGGGCCGGCGCCAAGAAAGACCACGGGATGAAGGGCCTCTTCAGGCGCCATGTTGACCTGTTCCATTGGACACCCGTACCTCTTTCTTGCGGATTACCATGGTGGAAAAATAGTGCAATTCCAGGCCCCTGGCCTGGCGGATGTCAGGATAGACCCGTTCGTCCTCCATGCCTGAGCGCTCGACCAGCACCGCGCAGCCGGCGAGTTGCAGCTCGTCGAGCAGATCAATCAGGGCATCGATCCGCCGGTGCACCTTCATCAGCACCACCGCATCAAAGGTGGTCAGGATGGAGCGCAGCCGCTCGTCCTCAAAGGCGGCGGGCACCACGGCCAGGACATCGTCGCCCAGGGCGAGCGGGCTGGATTGCGAGGCAGCACAGGCGGCCATGGCAGTGATGCCGGGGATCACGGTCACCTTGGTGTGCGGCCGCAGTTCCTGGATCATGGCCAGCAGATAGAAGGCGGTGGAATAGAGGGTAGCGTCCCCCAAGGTGAGAAACGCCACATCCTCACCCCGATCAAGATGATGGATGATCTCGTCGGCCGACTGGCGCCAGGCGATCAGCAACTGGTCATCGGTCTCCTGGCCGAGAAAGACCTTTTTCATCGGAAAACACAGCGACAGCACGGTGCGGCCATTGGCCGGCACCATCTGTTCGGCGATCTGTTGGGCGCTGCTCCGGCCGCCCTTTTTGGCCGTGGGCACCGCCCACACCTTGGCCTCGCGCAGGACGCGCACCGCCTTGTGGGTCATCAGTTCCGGGTCACCAGGACCGACCCCAACCAAATAAAGATGGCCGCTTTGCGAGCTGGGCTTGTCGCTTATCATTTATCGCCTGTGATAAGGGTTATGGGGTTGAATGCCCGCAGTTCGCCGTCGGGAAGTCGGCGGCTGACAGATAGGGTGCTGGCTGATACCCGCATTTCCAGGCGTTCGAGACAGGCCAGGGCAGTGGTTTCGGTTTGCTTGAGCACGGCATTGATCACCACCCGGCCGCCTTCGTTCAGGCGCGCAGCAGCAGCCTCGATGACCGCCTCCAATTGCTGGCCGCTGCCGCCGATAAAAACGCGGTCGGGCGCGGGCAGCCCGGATAAAACCTCGGGGGCCTCGCCGCAGACCAATTGGATCGAGTAGGCGCCGAAGCGGCGGATATTGGCCCGGATATTGGCTTGCTCCTCTTTTTTTTTCTCGATGATGCGGATGGTCAGATCCGGACAAAGCCGGGCGGCCTCCAGCGAGATCGAGCCGGAACCGCCGCCAATGTCCCACAACACGCCACGGGCTGGCAGCCGCAGCCGGTGCAGGGTGGCGGCCCGGACCTCGTCCTTGGTGATCAGGCCGCGGGAGTGGACAATTTCGTCCTCGCCTAGCCCGAAAGGCGGCGGGTTTGGCTGGGGAGCTTGTTCAATCAGCATCATGTTCAGCGGGCCAAAGGAGCGCGCTGCGATTTCGGCCAGGTTGCCGCTGGTCAAACGTTCGTCCGCAAGGCCCAGGTTCTCCGCCACTCGGATGCGGATGGCGCTGGCCCGCATCGTGTCCCCGCAGGCGCTTAAGCGGGCCAGCAGTTCGGCCGCCACCTGATCCGGGCTGTTGCGGCTGTCGGTGAACAGCATCGACCGCTGATGGCGGAGGATGCGGCCGGGGAGATTGTCGGTCTCCCGGCCGTGGCAACTGAGCAGAGCCAGGTCGTCCCAGGGGATGCGAAAACGGGCGCAGGCCAGTTGCAGGGCCGACAGCGCCGGCCTGATGGTCAACCGTTCCGGACCGAACCGGTTGAGCAGGCTGCGGCCGATGCCGTAGAACAGCGGATCGCCGCTGGCCAGGACCGCCACGTCGCCGGCAGCCAGGGCCTCTTCCACCTGGTTGAGCATGGCCGCAATCGGGGTGATGTCGATCATCTTGTGGGGCAGATTGGTCACCAGTAAACGATGGCGGCGGGAGGCGACAATGGTGGC
>WRKE01000149.1 GCA_009778235.1 Pseudomonadota bacterium | reverse complement strand
CGGGTCGCTGAAATCGCCAAAGATTCTGACCTTGGCGGGGCAGGCCTCGACGCAGGCCGTATCTTGCATGCCCTTGGAGAGGCGGGTGTCAAAACAGAAATTGCATTTGTCCACCGCCCGGGTCTCTTCATTGAAATAGCGGGCATTGTAGGGGCAGGCGGCCATACATGTTTTGCAGCCGATGCACTTCTTGCTCTCCATCATGACGATGCCGTTGGTCTTGTCTTTGTAGGTTGCCACGGTCGGGCAGACGCGGACACAAGGCGGCTCGTTGCACTGGTTGCAGAGAACGGGCATAAAAATGGTTTCTGTTTCCTTGGGGCCGATATTGCGGGTTCGCTCAAGAATCTTGGTCCGCCAGCCATAGGACGGCACATGGTTGGTCCGGACACAGGCATCCATGCAGCGCTCGCAGTCGATGCACAGATTCTGCCGCATGACCATGCCGTAGTGGGGCTTGTAAGGGTATGTCTTCTTGTCCTTCGGCATGGAACCCTCAACAGCTTCGGCGCCGCGGGCAGAGGTGAGCGACAGGACCGTGCCCCCCAAGAACAATCCGGTGATGACGAGGCCGGCACGCAGGAAGGTGCGACGTTCGAGGGAGGGGAGATTGTCCACCCCTTCATTGGTTAATTTTTCCAGCTCGTTAATATTCATGCCATGCCCTCGACAGAAAAATGGAATAAAGACGATTTGCGCACCTTGAGCTAAAATACCCCGCTTCAGCAGAAAAAAGCTCGCAAATGAATAGCCACTCATTTATCCTTAAAAATAACATATGAATATACCCCAAAACCTCGAGAAGAGCAAGTTTTCAAAACATGGTGATACACAGCTCCATGGCAATCCGGCGGCTGGCGTCCGTGGCGACCAGATCGTTTCTCCTGCCCTGACCTGGCAACCGTATCCACCTGCGAAACAAGGGCCGCATGAGCGCCGCTCCCGCCCCTACCTGACCTCTTTTCGACCAAGTATCATCCACCACCATGCGCACTGATCCCGCCAAGCAGCTCAACCCGCTGCAGCAAAATACCCAGGCGCTTTTCAACGAAGCACTCTATCACCACCTGTTGCTCGATTCGGTGTCCGAGGGTGTGCTCACCGTCAACCGTTTACTGGAAATCATGACCTTCAACCGGATGGCCGCACAGCTTACCGGATGGAATGCCGAGGAGGTGATCGGCAAGAAGTACCAGGAAATCTTTCCGCCAGGGCCCGGTGAAGCGCAGTGTCTGCTCAAGCATTCGGTTGAAGAGGAAAAAACCTTTGTTGGCCATACCATTTTTTTCACCTGCCAGGATGGGCGCTCTTGCCCCCTCGTCTTGACCCTTGCTCCGCTCTACGACCTCAATGGCCAGGTAATCGGCGGAGTACAAAGTTTCCGCGACTGCTCCAAATTGCACCACAACGACCTGATCTTGGCCACGGTGGCCGACGGCGTTTTCACTATCGACCATAACCGGACCATCACCTCATTCAACCGGGCGGCCGAGGCCATCACCGGCTGGACCAGAAACGAGGCCATCGGCAAGCCGTACCAGGATATCTTTCATGCCAGCGGGTGCGACGGCGACTATCTGTTACAGAAGGCCATCGACAGCGACAGCATGTTCGTCGACCGCTCCATCTATATCACGGGCAAGGCCGGCAATTCGATCCCGGTCACTATCCGGTCGGCTCCGGTGCTGGACGATTTCGGCAACATCATCGGCGCCATCGAAATCTTCCACGACGACACCTCAGCCATCCGCGAGAAGCTGATTCTCAGCTCAATCGCCGACGGGGTTTTCACCGTGGACCGCGACTGGAAAATCACCTCCTTCAACCGGGCCGCCGAAGAGATCACCGGCTGGTCACAGGAAGAGGCCATGGGCAAGTCCTGCGCCGATGTTTTCCACTCGTCCATCTGCGGCAAGAACTGCGCCATCGC
The DNA here is from genome assembly GCA_009778235.1 of Pseudomonadota bacterium. Taxonomy (GTDB): domain Bacteria; phylum Desulfobacterota; class Desulfobulbia; order Desulfobulbales; family Desulfobulbaceae; genus Desulfobulbus. The sequence continues at coordinate 3,495 of WRKE01000149.1, read as the reverse complement.
CGAAAGCCTCTACACCGGCGTACCGGTGGTCAATCGCTCGGTCACCATCCGCAAGAGCCATGGCGATCAGGTGCCGATCAGCGTCAGCGCCGCCCCGCTCACCGATCACGAAGGCAACATCGTCGGCGGCGTCGAAACCTTCCGCGATCTTACCGCCATCACCACCTTGCGCCAGCAACTGAGCCAGAAATATACCTTTGACGCCATCATCTCCAAGGCTCCGGCCATGCTGCGGCTGTTCAGCATCCTGCCGGAGATTGCCCGGAGCCCCAGCACCGTCCTCGTTCTGGGCGAATCCGGCACCGGCAAGGAGTTGATCGCCCACGCCATCTACCATTCCAGCGAACGCGCCGACAAGCCCTTTATCGTGGTCAACTGCGCCGCCTTGCCGGAAACCTTGCTGGAGTCGGAACTGTTCGGGTACAAAGCCGGGGCTTTCACCGATGCCCGCAAAGACAAGATCGGCCGTTTCGCCGCCGCCGAGGGCGGCACTCTTTTTCTCGACGAGATCGGCGATCTGCCAGGCAGCGTCCAGGTTAAGCTGCTGCGGGTGTTGCAGGAAAAAGTCTATGAACCGCTGGGCTCCAATGTCCCGGTCAAGGCTGACGTCCGCATCATCACCGCCACCAACCGCGACCTCGAGGCCCTGGTTGGCGAGGGCTCGTTCCGCAACGATCTGTTTTACCGGCTCAATGTAGTGAAGATCATCCTGCCGCCGCTTCGGGAGCGCAAGGAAGACATCCCCCTGCTCATTGATCGCTTCATCAAAAAATACAACGCCCAGCAGGGCAAAGACATTGTCGGCATTTCCAGTGCCGCCCTGTCGCTGCTGATGCGCTACGATTACCCCGGCAACATCCGCGAACTGGTAAATATTGTCGAGTATTCATTCATCCTGTGCGACGGCGGCTATATTCAGCCGCAGCATCTCCCGGATCCCTTTGCCGCCCGGAATGACACCCTCTCTTCCTCCCGTTCCGACGCTGGGCCGCAATCCCTGGAGGATATTGAGAAACAGGCCATTCTCCTGAGCCTGGAACGCAACCGCTGGCGGAAGATGGCCACCTGCCGGGAGCTGGGCATCTCCAAAGATACCTTGCGCCGCAAAATCGGACGGTACGGCATCGCCAGCCAGACGCAAGGCGAAAGCGCCCCCGAAACCTGAAGCCTGTCCTTCGCCTCCCCACGGGCAATAGGCATAAGGGGCAGCTATCGCTGGCAGCGCCCCAGCCTCCCTGGCATGCGGGGCCGTACCGGGCGGTTCGAGCAGTTGAGGTTGCCAGCGTTGGCCGCCCTCGGGCAGTTACGTTTCATACCATTTCCTCTTGCCAGTGCAGTGGGTCACAACAGGAACATATTGAATTTCAATGAAAAAAATAAGAATATTTTTTTCATTGAAAATAGAAAATGATATCACTTCATTCGCGGTGAGCGACTTGCGGCGGGACTTGGAATGCGCCCGTGCTGGGCGCCCATAAAAAAGGCATCCCGTTGTTGCGGAATGCCTTGCCAGTACGCCTTCTCAATAACCTTCTCAACAAATGACCACAGCCGCTTTCAGCCGGCCTTCTTTTCCAGACACCTCCAACCCGGAACGCCAATCCGGCCTGAGCAGCAGGATTGACGCGCCATATTCCCGGCGTGTCCGTCCAGGCATGCCGTTCTCTTGTCGATCAAGCGGAAAACCGGCTCTTTTTTTTTTGCCCGGCCTGTTCGCGCTTCTGTCGATCCTGTTCTTTGGCCTCGGCTACAGATGCCTTCTCCCCGCCCTGGTGCGGGGTACGCGGGACCGCGCGATCGACCTTGGCCGCGCACCGCTCACGAACCTCCTCCGGGCAGGCAGCCACTTCCCAACAGGGGATGTAGTCCAACAGCTTTTTCAGACCAGGAATACTGATCCCCTCTTCATGAATGAAGGTTCGCAGGCAAGTGATCCATTGAATGTCATCGGCGGAAAACATCCGCCGGTTGCCGACCATGGCCGGTTCAATCAAACCTTCCTGTTCGTAAATCCGCAAGGTTCGCGGATGCACGTTCAGCAGCTTGGCGGCCACCCCGATCGGATAGATCGGCACATTGGATCGAATCGCCTGAATCTCCGTTCTCTTTCTTGCCATGCCACCCTCCCGGTCGGCGAGGGACGCCGGGGATGGGCGGCAAGCCGCTGCCGGCCGGCCATCCTCCGGACACCGTTGCCATCAATGATCTTCGGACAGATGGCCTCGGAACAGCCGTTCGCCCATCATGAACAGAATGCCGCAGAAGGTGAACCCGGACAAGGTCACCATCCACTCGGACAGCGTCGGCGTGTAGGGCAGGATATGGGGCAATCCGGTAATGTTCAACTCATGAAATCCCGGAATGATCTGGCCGATGACCACCAGATCGTAGCGCATGACGAAAATGCCCACAATGCTTGCCGCCGAGCCGATGGCCATGGCGGCTAGATTCTTGGCACGCACCGCGAGGATGATCAAAAAGGGAATCACCAAGCCCAACGCCATTTCACCATACCAGAAATTCTGCGCATAGGGGCCATTGAACAAGGACATGAAGGCCTCGTATTCTCCCGGAGGCTGTCCGGAAACGCCGGCGATGAATTTCCAGGTGGTGAAAAACATGATGACCACATACAACAGGGCCCCCAGTTTAGCCACTGAGCGGAGGGATTCCTGCAGTTGTTCGCTCATTTTCCAGCCATTGATCTTGTAGCCGAGCCAATGGAAGAAGATGACCGTGGCGCAGCCGGACATCATGGCCGAGACGATGAAGTAGATCGGCATGTAGGGCCCGTGCCAGAATTCCCGGCCATTGAGCAAGCCGAAAACCGCGCCGAGGTTGGAGTGGGCGGCCACACCCGAAATCACGCCCAACATGCCGCACATCCCGGCAATTTTGTGTTTGTCGAGCTGGAGCAGGGCAAATTCGATCAGCATAAAAAAGAGATAGGCCCCGTACAGGGTTCCCATCCACCAGATATTGGAGCTGAGGTTGGGGGAAATGACGTTGTAGATGGCCATTCTCCAGGGGTTCTCGATCTCAAAGAAGATCACCAGAAAACCGGAGACAATGGTGGCGATAGCCAGGTATACTGAGCGTTTGGCAATCGGTTTGAAGGCCTCGAATCCGAAGACATGGCCGATGGACGACACCAGACAGAGCCCGGTCGAGGTGACGACGAAAAAGACATAGGCCGCAAGCATCAGACCCCACGGCACTTCACGGGTGACGGCATAGGCATGCTCGTGACCGATAAACATCGCCCGCACCCCAAAGGCGAGCCCCAGGAGAGTGAAAATCCCGAGCAGGATGATCACCCCGTTGTACAGTCCTGAGCGGCTGCCCTCCAGCCCGCCTTCCTGGGGCAAAACTTTCGCTAACATCGCATTCATGAGTCCTTTACCTCCTTCCTGTACCGAGGCGAACATGCCCAACCGCTGCCGCCCCTACTGGTTATTGCTTGCCGAACTGGCCTATCCATCCAATCCCGATCAA
>WRKE01000148.1 GCA_009778235.1 Pseudomonadota bacterium | reverse complement strand
TCGAGAAGTCGTATGCCATTCAGGCCGGCCGCGATCTGCGGATTATAGTGGACAGCCAGAAGGTGCGGGATGAGGAGACCACCTTGCTCAGCCGTGACATCGCCAAGGCCATTGAGGAACAATTGACCTATCCGGGCCAGATCCGGGTCACGGTCATCCGTGAAACCAGAGCAGTGGAATACGCCAAGTAGAGGAGATGTGATGAAGTCGGTTGAAGAACAGATCGCCCTGATCGAACGGGGTGCAGTGGATTTTCATTCCAGGGAAGATCTGCTCAGGAAACTTACCCGGTCACGTGAGACCGGTGTGCCCTTGACCATTAAGGCCGGGTTTGATCCCACTGCCCCTGACCTGCATCTCGGCCATACTGTGCTGATCCAGAAACTGCGCCATTTCCAGGTGCTGGGGCACAACGTAAATTTCCTCATCGGTGATTTCACCGGTCTGATCGGCGATCCCACCGGCAAATCCGACACCCGGCCGCCGCTGACCCCGGAGGATGTCAAACGCAATGCCGAGACCTATAAGGAACAGGTTTTTAAGATCCTTGATCCGGAAAAGACCAAGGTGGTCTTTAACTCGACCTGGCTCAGCAAGCTCAGCTCCTATGACATGATTCGCCTGGCCTCAGAACTGACCGTGGCCCGGATGCTTGAGCGGGATGACTTCAAGAAGCGGTTCGAGTCGAATCGTCCGATTTCGATCCATGAGTTTTTGTATCCCCTGATCCAGGGATACGACTCGGTGGCCATGGAGGCCGATGTCGAACTGGGTGGTACTGATCAGCTGTTCAACCTGTTGATGGGCCGCGATCTCCAGCGCAGCCGGGGACAGGAACCCCAGGTGGTGCTCACCACGCCGCTGCTGGAGGGCTTGGACGGGGTCAACAAGATGAGTAAATCGCTGGGCAACTATATCGGCATATCCGAACCTGCGGATAGCATCTTTGGCAAGATCATGTCGATTAGTGATGAGCTTATGTTCCGTTATTACGAATTGTTGAGCGATCTGCCAATGACGGAAATTGCGGCCCTGCGGGAGAAAATTGACCGTGGCCAGCTACATCCCAAGGCGGTCAAGGTGCAACTGGCCAAAGAGATGGTTGCCCGGTTTCACAGCCCGACGGCCGCGGACGAGGCCGAGCAGGCATTCGAGCAGGTTTTTGCCCGCCACGAACTGCCTGACGAGATCGAGGAAATACACATTATTCCGACCGAAGACGAGATTTGGCTGCCAAAACTTCTGCTCGATGCCGGCTTGGTGAAATCGACCTCCGATGGCCGCCGGATGATCCAGCAGCATGCGGTGACCTTGGACGGCGCACGGGTGGAAGACAGCAACGCGGTTGTCTCGACCAAGGCGACGGTGCTGCTCAAAGTCGGCAAGCGGCGGTTTTGTAGGGTTATCTTTTCCTGAAAAAATTCTGGCAACACAAAAGGGCGGCTCGCGTAAGCGGGCCGCCCTTGTTTTTGGCAGGAGAGGTTGGGCAGGGGCTTATTGCAGGCGCGGCTGTTACTGGCAACCGCCGCAAACGCCAGAAAATTCCACGTGGTGACCCCGGATAAGATAGGAAGACGACTCGGCGGCCTGGGCAACCAACTCATGGATGACCGGCACATTGATGTCATCGACTTTGCCGCACACTGAACAGCGAATGTGGTAATGGCTGTCGGTGATGGCGTCGAAGCGCTTTTGCGTGCCGCCAACCTCAATTTTGAGGATCATACCCTGTTCGGCCATCAGCTCAAGGTTGCGGTAGACCGTGCCCAAGCCTATGCGGGGCAGTCGCTTGCGGACCATGTCGTACAGTTCACTGGCGGTCGGATGAGTTTTAACTTTCGATAATTCTTCGAAGATGATCTGCCGCTGGGTTGTCAGCCGGAATGTCGATACGGGCGCGTTCATGCTCTGCTCTGGTAATGGAAGGCGGGATTGTTGATAAATAATGATTCTCAAACATACCACGATTCCTGTTTGGATGTCAAGTCAGAACTTGGTGATAGACTGTGAAAAACGCCGGATAATATAAGTGAATATGCTTAAATAAATGCACTTAGTAAATTTCGAGGTGTGGCCGCCCCTTTTGCTGGCCCCCATGGCGGGCTTGACCCACTCGGCCCTGCGAACCACCATCCTTCGGTTTGGCGGGGTCGGTTTGCTCAGCACGGAGATGCTGGCGGCGGGGCGCTTACCGGCGGAACGACCGGACTCTTCCCCCTATCTGGTACGGACCAGGCAGGAGTCGCCCCTGTCGTATCAGCTCCTCTTGGCCGACGACAAGATCATCCCCCGGGCCTTCGAGGCATTGCATCGCTTGCAGGCCGATGCCATTGATCTCAACCTCGGTTGTCCAGCCCCCCGGGTCCGCCTGGCCGGCGGCGGCAGCAGTTTGATGGACGATCCCACCCGGCTTAAGCGGATAGTCGCCGCGGCACGCAGGCAGACGAAACTGCCGCTTTCAGCTAAAATCCGGCTGGGCGAGACCCTTGACGAGGGCGCCCTGCGGGATCGCTGTCAGTTGCTGGCCGACGAAGGCATTGATATGCTGACCGTGCACGCCCGTCTGCGGGGCGAACCGTTCACCCGCCCGCCGAGATGGGATTGGGTGGCAAAAGTCAAAGAGTGGGTGCACATCCCGGTGGTTGCCAACGGGGCCATCGACTCGGTGGACAGTGCCCGGGCCTGCCTGCAGGCCACAGGGGCCGACGGCCTGATGATCGGTAGGGCAGCGGTAAAAAAACCATGGATTTTCGCCACTATTGCCCGTGAGGTCTACGGGGTGGATATCCCGGAACCCGATATTCGGCTGCCCCGGCTGTATGCGAGCTTTGTGGAAGCGCTGAACCAGCGGTTCCAGCCCGAACGGCGGCTGGGGCGGCTGAAGGAATTTACCCATTATTTCGCCGCCAACTATTTCTTTGGCCATCACCTGGCAGCCAAAGTGCAAGCGAGCGAGTCCATCGAGGAGGCCTGGCACCACGCTGCGGCCTTTTTCACGCACCATGACGAGGTTGAAGCGCCCGCAGCGGGATTGCCCGCCTCTCCCCCTCACCTTAAGGGCGGGTTGTAGTAGCCAAAGTTGAGTGCCGGGAATTTCTGCTTGAGCTGCCCCACCCAATTCCTGATCCCCAAAGATGGTACATCAGCCCGATGGCCAATAACCTGCAGGTAGTATTCAGGATCCATGTTCAGGTTTCGTAATTGGATGAAATCAGGGTGGTATTCTGAGATCAGTTCGGTTAAGGCGGCGAATTCTGTCGGATCGTCGGTGCAGCCGGGCAGGATGAAATAGTTGAGGGAGACATGGCGGCCATGGCGCTTCATGGCCGTGATCGATTGGCAGACAGCGGCCAGATCAAACCCCTTGGGCCGGTAATAGAGCCGGTGCTGTTCGGGTTGGGCGCTGTTCAGGGAGATACGGATGGAATCCAGCCCGGCGCGGGCCAGTCGTTCCACCGCATCGGGCAGACTGCCGTTGGTGTTGAGGTTGATGGTGCCCCGGTTGGTGCGGGAACGGATGAGTTTGATGCTTTTTTCGATCAGGCTGGCCTGAAGCAGCGGTTCTCCCTCGCATCCCTGGCCGAAGCTGGCCACCGGCCGGGGCGCTGCCTCGAGATGGGGAACCGCCACCTCGGCGATCTCTCTTTCGGTGGGAACAAAAACGATGCGGTCCTGGGTTGAAGGACAGCAGCCCGAAGGTTGCAGGGAGATGCAGCCCGCGCAAGCGGCGTTGCAGGTGGGGGAGCAGGGCAGCGGCGCTTCCCAGCGCCCGAGGAAATAGTTGCGGGCGGCAGGACAGCCATAGGTGAGGCAGCACTTGCCGAGATGCTGGATCAGACGGTTGTCCTTGTGTCGGTTGAGGTGCTTGCGGGTACGCTGGTTGAGCAAGCGCTGATTGAATTGATCGGCATCCTGGCGGCAATCGCTGTCGCTGCGGAAGGCGGCCACCCAGAATTTGCCGTCGGCCCAGCCGACCGCGGTGTAGGCAAAGAGCGGCAGGCGCTGTGCATCGGCCTTGGTTTGGTAGGCTGCTGAAAAAATGGCGGTGTGGGCGGGTGCCATGAAGGCTGCCACCGCTGAAATGGGGTCGCCGGGCTGATACGGATTGCTGTCAAGCAGTGCCACCTCCCCGCTTTCCGGTTCAATACCGATGGGCAGGCGGGCTGGCAAGGCGAACAGTTCGCTGCCCGGCGGTAGTTCGATCAGGTCGTCCGGCTCGGGGAGGCTGATCCGTCCGGCAGCGTTTCCGGCCATGGACAAGCCGGCATAATCGAGGATTTCTCCCGCGCTGTTGGCAAAAACGAGCTCAGGTGTGGTTGTGGGACGAGCACCCGACATGGCGGCGCATGGTCATTGCGGGCGGATGCGGGAGAGGACCGAATCCAAGGCCCGATATATTTCCAGGTCGTCGCCGAAAACATCCTGAATGTTGGGGTGGTCGATCAAATCCTCGATCACGTATTGGGTCAGATAGAGACTGATAACATTGGGGTCCGGGGTCAGATTTCTGATCGGAGCTATCTTGAATTGCATGTCGAATTCTTCCATATCGCCGATCTGTTGCAATTGCCGGGCAAAGACCTCCTGGATGGCGTGAACGGAATTCGTCTCGATGACATGCATATCCAGGAGCCGCTGCACCAGGGAAACCGCCAATTCGGCCGCCATTTCCCGCGACTTCTTGAGCATGAAGTGGCGTTCCCGCTCCCGTTTCCGGTCAATGGCGTCAATGGTTTTATTGGTGGAATTGCCAGGGTTGATGTGTCGAGCCATGCGTTCTCCTTGGTGATCTATCAAAAACAGATTCAAATCGTCTGGAAGGGATGTCGGCGGCACGGGTATGCTACGTAAATTTGCCCATGGTATTTTGTCGGCGCGCACTTGCTCATGTCCGCCTCTTCAGTCTGGCTTGCGAGGCTAGGCGAAGAGTTAAGTTTTTTTATACTGCACCTCAGCGTGATAAGCACTGCTTTTGTTCGGGAAAAAGCTCTCGAATTTTTTGCGCGGGCTTCCGGCAAAAAGCTCGCGCAATCAAAAGCCTGTGAGCAGAAGTATCTATTGGTGCGAGCCGATTTCCTCACTCAGATACAAGCGGCGGAAGCGATCGATGGATTCCTCCTGGTCCTGCGGGAGCCGCAGGCCGTATTGGGCAACATACTCGGCAGCCATGCGGTGGGTGTTGAAAATGGGGATGTTGAGCCTGAGATTGTTCAGGGCGCGCTCCAGGAACGACTCCGGACGGTCGTAAAACGACTCGAGAATAGCGGGCAGAACCTGATAAAAGGCAGCGGCATCCTCGGTATACAGCAGGGCATCGGGGGCCTCGCTCAGGTCGGCCTCCTCGACCGGGCCCTCGTAGCCGAATTTCCAGCC
>WRKE01000147.1 GCA_009778235.1 Pseudomonadota bacterium | reverse complement strand
CGCGGCTATTCGCCGGTGCCGGTGCCGCTTGGCCGGCCGACCGCCGACATTCTGGCCTGTGGCGGGGAAATGAAAAACACCTTTTGCATCGTCCGCAACAACGAGGCCTATCTGAGCCAGCACATCGGCGAATTGACCGAAGCGGCCCAGTTCGATTTTTATCAGGAGAGCATTGACCACCTCCAGGCGGTGCTGGAAACAACCCCGGCCAAGGCAGCCTGCGATCGCCATCCCGATTATTTAAGCACCCGTTATGCCCGCAACCGGACCGGGGATTGCTGCGAGGTGCAGCACCACCACGCCCACATCGGCGCGGTCATGGCCGAGCATGATTTGGAAGGGCCGGTGGTGGGCTTGGTGCTCGACGGCACCGGCTTTGGCGGTGACGGCACGGTCTTTGGCGGTGAGGTCTTTAAGGCCGATCGGCAAGGCTTTGTCCGAATGGCCCGGCTGGCCCATCTGCCCCTGCCCGGAGGCGACCGCGCCGCGGCCCAGCCCTGGCGGATGGGCCTGGCCCTGCTGTATCGCGGCTTAGGTTTGGATGGCCTTGACCAATCGAGGCTGCCTCCATCACTGGCAGCCATTGACCCTGCCGCGCGGCAGATGATCGGCCAGATGCTGGCCAAGGGTGTGCATTGCCCGCCCACCTCAAGCTGCGGCCGTCTGTTCGACGCGGTTGCCGCCCTCACGGGCCTGTGTCTGGAAAGCAGCTACGAGGGCCAGGCTGCCATGCTCCTCGAACGCCAGGCCGGTCTGGTCACGGATGAGGAAGCCGCGCCAATATACCCGGTGGCGCTGGGCAAGGATAAAGGGGTGCTGGTGGTCGAAAGCGGACATCTGGCCGGTCTAATTTGCCGCGATCTGCGGGCAGGGGTGGAGTTGCCGGTGCTGGCCCGCCGGTTCCATCTCTGGCTGACCGCGTCCCTGGAGGCGGTTTTGGCGCGGGTGTGCCGGCAAACCGGCCTGGTTTCGGTAGTCCTGGCCGGCGGCTGCATGCAGAATCAATTGCTCTATGAAACCCTGGCCGGGCGGCTGCGGCGGGCTGGATTCACGGTCCATGGTGGCGAGATGGTGCCGATGAACGACGGCGGCATCGCCTTGGGTCAAGCTTATATCGGAGGTTTTTCATGTGTTTAGCCATACCAATGCAGGTGGTCGCCCTTGACGGCGGCAGCGACGAGGTGCTTGACCCCCAGGTGGCCCTGGTGGAAAACGATGGGGTACGCAAGGCCATCCGTCTGGAGATGGCCGATCGCCTGCCAATGGTGGGGGAATACGTGATCATTCATGCCGGCTTTGCCATCCGCACCTTGACCGCGGAGGAGGCCGAATACAACCTCGAACTGATGCGAAAGATGATCGATATGATGGGTGTCGACAATGGTTCGCCCGGAGCGGTGCGGTGAATCTGGCCGATGGATTTCGCAGCCGGGAGGTGACCGCGCCCATGGTGGCCGAGATCGCCCGCTCCCTGGAGCGGCCGGTCCGGATCATGGAGGTCTGCGGCACCCATACCATGTCGATTTTCCGCCACGGTATCCGGTCGCTGCTGCCCGAGGGCATCAGCCTGCTCTCAGGGCCGGGTTGCCCGGTGTGCGTCACCCCGACCAGCCAGATCGACGCCATGCTGGCCGCAGCCGACCAGGAAGGAGTGATTATCGCCACCTTCGGCGACCTGATCAGGGTGCCGGGCAGCCGCCGCTCCCTGGCCGGGGCGCGGGCCAAGGGCGCGCGGGTGGAGATCGTCTATTCACCCATGGATGCCTTGACTCTGGCGCAGCGGCAACCGGAACAGATGGTACTGTTTGCGGCCATCGGATTTGAGACCACCGCCCCGACCATCGCGGCCACCATCCTGGCCGCCGATCGGATGGACATCGCCAACTTCGCGGTCATCGAGGCCAACAAGACCATGCCCCAAGCCCTGATCGCCCTGATGGACGATCCGCTCCTCAAGGTCGACGGCCTGCTCTGTCCGGGACATGTCAGCGCCATCATCGGCAGCAAGGCCTATGAACCGCTGGCCGAGCGCTACCGGTTGGCCTGCGCCGTGGCCGGCTTCGAACCGGCCGACATCCTGGCCGGCCTGCTCAGCCTGATCCGGCAAATCAACGCCGGCGAGCCTGGGGTGGAAAACTGTTACACCCGGGCCGTGACCGAGGAGGGCAATCTTCGCGCCCGGCATCTGATCGAACAGGTCTTTGAACCGACGGCAAGCGAATGGCGCGGCCTGGGTGAGATTGCCGCCAGCGGCCTGCGGCTTAAGAAGCGGTATCACCGTTTCAATGGCCTCGCCCGGCTGGGGCTCACGGTGCAGCCGGTGCCGGAGCCCAAAGGCTGCCGCTGCGGTGAGATCCTTAAAGGGCGACTGTTGCCGCCCGATTGCCCCTTGTATGGCAAGGGCTGCACCCCCATGCAGCCGGTCGGCCCCTGCATGGTTTCCAATGAAGGGACCTGCGCGGCCTACTTTCGCTACGGCGGAGGGGATATCAAGCGGCCGGTGGCGGCCGGCTGATCTTGGGTGCGGCCCCGGATTTTTTTTGTTTTCAACCCGACTCGGTAACGATTGCATGGACACCTTTATCAACCTTGACCACGGCAGCGGCGGCTTGGCCAGTCAGCACCTGATCGGCAATCTTTTTCTCAAATATCTGACCAGCCCCCAACTGCGCGACATGGAAGACTGCGCCGTGCTGGGCGAATATGCAGGCCGCATCGCCCTGTCCACCGACAGTTACGTGGTCGATCCCCTGTTCTTCCCAGGCGGCGATATCGGCTGTCTGGCGGTGCACGGCACCATCAATGACCTGGTCATGCGCGGAGCCCGGCCCCTGGCCTTGAGCCTGGCCCTGATCATCGAGGAGGGCTTTGCCCTGGACAGCCTGGAAAAGGTGATTGCCTCGGTGGCTGCCGCCTCCGAGGCCGCCGGGGTGGCGGTGGTCACCGGTGACACCAAGGTGGTGCCCAAGGGCAAGGCCGATCGGCTGTTCATCAACACCAGCGGGGTCGGCCTGATCTCGCACCGGCACAATATCTCCGGCAAAAATGCCCAGCCAGGCGACGCGGTCATCCTCTCCGGCACCCTGGCCGACCATGGCATCACCATCATGAGTTGCCAGGCCGGGATCGAGATCGGCGGCGACATCGCCAGCGATACCCAACCCCTGCACCGGCTGGTGGGCGCCCTGCTGGAAAACGATGCCGGCACGGTCCATGTTCTGCGCGATCCGACCCGCGGTGGTCTGGCCACCAGCCTGTGCGAGATTGCCGCCGCGTCACGGGTTGATATTGTCATCGAGGAGGACCGGCTGCCGGTCAAGCCCGCGGTCAACACCGCCTGCGAGCTGATCGGACTGGATCCGCTCTATCTGGCCAACGAGGGCAAATGTATCGTGGTCTGCGATCGTGACAGGGCCGAGGAGATTCTCCAGACCATGCGGTGCCTGCCCGAGGGGCGCGCCGCCGCCCTGATCGGCTGGGTGGGCGAGGGCCGGACCAAAGGACGGGTCAGCCTCACTACCCGCATCGGCGGCAGCCGGCTGCTCGAACCGCTGACTGGCCAGCCGCTGCCGCGTATCTGCTAACCGGTTCCCCGACCAAGGAAAAATGGCATGCACGAATTATCCCTGGCCCATAGTCTGATCGAGCAGATCCTGGCCCTGGCCGCCGAACACGGGGCCCGGAAGATCAACCGGGTGGTGGTGACCCTGGGGCCTTTTTCCGGGGTGGTCCGCGATTCGTTCGAGTTCGGTTTTTCCGTGCTCAAGCGGGAGCGGGAGCCGGTGCGCGACGCCAGCCTTGAGCTGAAAACCCCGGACCCGGAATACCGGTGCCTGGATTGCGGCCAAATCACCATCATTCCCTTTCCCCGGCAGATCGACCGTCTTGCCCTGATCCGCTCTGACCTGACCACGCGAGTGTGCCCGGGGTGTGGTTCCACCCGGCTTTCCCCGAATGGCGGCACCGAACTGATCCTCAATCAACTCGAAATGGAGTAGCTCATGTGTGATACCTGTGGCTGTCAACTGCACGAACACCACCAGCACGATCCCAAGGTGGTCGAGGTCAACCAGAGCCTTCTGGCCGCCAACCAGAAGCAGGCGGAGTCGAACCGCCACCACATCGAGCACATGGGGGCAGTGGCCATCAACCTGATTTCCAGTCCTGGATCAGGCAAGACCACGCTCCTGGAACGGACCATCGATGCCCTGAAGGCAAGCTGCGCCATCGGGGTGATCGAAGGTGACATCGAGACCGAGCGCGACGCCGACCGCATCCGCGCCAAGGGTGTTCCGGCGGTGCAGTTAACCACCGGCGGGGCCTGCCACCTCGACGCTCCCATGATCCACGGCGGCCTGCACGTGCTCGAACACTTTGCCAAGGGCAGAACCTTTGACCTTATTTTCATCGAAAATGTCGGCAACCTGGTGTGTCCGGCCACCTTCGATCTCGGCGAGCACCAGCGGGTGGTGTTGCTGTCCACCCCCGAAGGCTCGGATAAACCCGCCAAATACCCGGCCACCTTCAAGAGCGCCGACTTGCTGCTGATCACCAAGTCCGACCTGTTGCCCCACTTCGATTTTTCGGTGGAAGAGGCCATCGGCCAGACGCGCTTGCTGAAGCCGGAGATTGCCACCATCACCCTGTCCGCCACCACTGGCGACGGTTTTGACGCCTGGCTGGCCTACCTGCGCCAACTGCTCGCCCGGCGTACCCCGCACGTCCATTGATTTTTTTTGGCGCGCTCCTTCAAGATATATCAAATTTTGCAAACGGTTTTGCCACCGGAACGCTCAATCTCATTCCAGGGGGACAACTCGCTACCAATGCTGTGACGAATTGGGATGCGGGCAACTACGGCACGGCAGCGCTATCAGGAGCGGGGTCATATCATTTTCTGTTTTTAATGCAAAAAATATTTTTATTTTTTGCATTAAAATTCAATATATTCCTGTCATGACCTGCTGCATTGGCAAGAGGAAATGGTATCACTTGTTGAAGCAGGACTTGTGCTACCTTTGGTGCCAGCACAATGGAGACGGCCGCTGCGCGATCAGTCGCAAGTGGAATCAGGGGGGCTGAATTAGCCGCAGGGAGGGTACTCCCTTTTGCGGAGGACATTGTAAGCCTCTTTCATCAGGGGACACTTCGTGGCGGAGAGGTTTCATCCACGCGGGGACTTTCCACGAGTCTCAGCAGTGACTTGGCTCATTATTAATACGTTCATTCATCACCGAACACCATCCCTTGTTTCGTCATTTCGACCGCAGGGAGAAATCTCCATGGATCGAGCAATGACCAATGAAAATATT
>WRKE01000146.1 GCA_009778235.1 Pseudomonadota bacterium | reverse complement strand
GTTATCGGCTGCCGGCCACCTTTTTTGTGGTGGGCGAGCACGCCGCCGCCCATCCGGAGTTGATCGCCGCCATCCTGGCCCAGGGGCATACCATCGGCAATCATTCCTTTCACCACGATCCCCTGCTCATGCTGCGGGACCGCACTACCTTGACTGCGGATATCCGCCACACCCAGGAGGTTCTTGCCCGCATGGGTATCCGGCCGCTGCTGTTCCGGCCGCCGATCGGCATCACCAGCCCCCGGCTGCAACCAGCCCTCGCCTCTCTGAATCTGCAAGCCATGACCTTCAGTTGCCGAGTCTTTGACCGCGGCAACCGGAGCATCCGCAATCTCTCGGCCAGGGTGCTTAAGCAACTGCGGCCCGGTGATATCCTGCTCCTTCACACCAACCCGCCGGCCAGCGAGGAACACAGATGCCACTGGCAACAAGAACTCCAGAGCCTCTTTGACCGCTTGGCCAAAGAAAATCGGGTCGTGCCGCTGGCTGCGCTCATCAACCAGCCGGTGATGATGGTCGGGGAGCAATGACCAAGTTGACTACGCTCAATTTCTTCCCGGTTGACAAGTATGATCTAATTTGAAACACTTGTCTGTTGATCCAATAAAGCAAGCGAGTATTGATAAAAAATTCTATTATAACGAGGAGTTGAATATGAAAAAATATTTTTTTCCAATTTTAATCACAACAACTTGTTTGGTTGGTGTCGTCTTTTTAAGTGGTTGTACCTCAATCAATGTCAAACCTGTTGCCAATGTCTCAGCGATCAAGCATGTTTGTATCAAGGAATGCCCAGAGGATTGTTATGTTGAAGAGCTGCCCACGGTAATTGCAGAAGGTTTTGAACGACATGGTATCTCGACTCAGATATTCACTGGAGAGGTGCCTGCTCATTGTGAATACCATTTGAACTTTATGTGTAATCGAACCTGGCACTATGGCATGTCTATGAATCATGCGGAGGTTTGGCTCTTCCAGGGGTCAACGCAGATAGGGTCCGCAGTGTATCATCGTCGTGGCGAAGAAGGATTTGCACTGATGACGCGGTTGGGGACCAAGGCCAAAATGGATCCTGTTATTGACGAGTTACTCGGTAAATAACCTGCCGGATCGAAAGAGTTATTGCCCGGCTAACCCGGAGCATGTGCCTGTGCCGCCCGGCTATATGGGGTGAGCACAGAAAACCCCAATGTCATTGCGAGTAGGGGCGGCACCCTGCCGCCCCTGCTCGCAATATCGTTCCCCCTCCTCTCTTCTCTCCACCAAGTTTACCCTTACCCTATCTTTCGCCTGCACATGGCGGCATGGCGATTTAATTTGAGAGAAAGCTGAAATAGCTCTACACTGATAGCAATTTCAAAAAATTCAAAACGGACCCGCTGGAGCCCAGCGGATCCGCCTCATTTTTCCGATTCACCACCATCCCTGCCGCGCGCAGGAAGTGAGGCGCATTTGCCATGGCGAACAATCTCTATGTGACCGCCGCCGAGGAACGCAGCGGCAAGTCGGCCATCATTCTCGGGGTCATGCAGGTGATCCTGAAAGAAATCAGCCGGATCGCCTTTTTCCGCCCGATCATCAATGACCATGTTTTCGGCCGGATCGACCATGATCTCAACCTGGTGCTCAAATACTTCAAACTCGATATCGAATATGGCGACACCCATGCCTACACCTTGAGCCAGGCGCGGCAACTGATCACCTCGGGCCAGGAGGGGATTCTCTACGAGAATATCCTCAAGAAATATAAGCAGTTGGAGGAAAAGTACGACTTTGTCCTCTGTGAAGGCACTGATTTTCAAGGCAAGGATCCGGGTTTCGAACTCGACCTCAATGCCAATATCGCCGCCAACCTTGGGGCGCCGGTGCTGCTCATTGCCTCGGGCCGCGACAAATCCACCGAGGAAATCTGCACCCATACGGCGATCACCATCGACACCCTCGAAGGAATGGGGGTGGATATCGCCGCCTGCATCGTCAACCGGGCGCCGGAGACCTTCCTTCGCGACACCGCCAGCAGCGCCAAGTGCCGCGAGCAGTTTGGCCGGCCGCATCCCCTGTATGTGATTCCGGAGAACCTCGCCCTGGGCAACCCGACCATCGATGATGTCAAGCGCTGGCTCGGGGCCGAGGTGCTGTACGGCAAGCCGAGCATGCTCAACCTGGTGAGCAATTACCTGGTGGCGGCGATGCAGATCAGCAACTTCCTCGAATATCTCAAGGATGGCAGCCTGATCATCACCCCCGGTGATCGGTCCGACATCATCATTGCCAGCCTGGCCAGTAGAATTTCCTCGGCCTATCCCAACATTGCCGGCATTCTCATCACTGGCGGCATCGAACTCAGCCCCAGCGTACAACGGCTGATCCAGGGCTGGACCGGCATTCCGGTTCCAGTGCTGTTCGTCGAATCGCATACCTACGACACGGTGCAAAGCGTCAACGAACTCTACGGCCGGATCGAGCCCACCGACACCAAGAGGATTGCCACCGCCCTCGGCTGGTTCTCCAAGTATGTCAATGTCCCCGAACTCACCAAGCGGGTCGTGTCCCAACGGTCCACCCGGCTTACCCCCCGCATGTTCGAATACTCGCTGGTGGAAAAGGCCTCGCGCGACAAGCAGCGCATTGTCCTGCCCGAGGGCACGGGCGAACGAATCCTCAACGCCACCGATATTATTCTGCGCCGGGGCATCGCCAACATCGTCCTGCTCGGCAAGGCGGACGAAATCCGGGCCAAGGCCTCCACCCTCAATCTCAACATCGACAGCGCCGAGATCGTCGATCCAACCACCTCGGCCTACTACGACGATTTCGTGCAAACCTATTTCGATATCCGCAAGCGTCGCAGCATCGTCATGGATGTGGCCCGCGACCGGATGTCCGATCCCACCTATTTCGGCACCATGCTGGTGTACAAGGGGCTGGCCGACGGCATGGTCAGCGGGTCGGTCACCACCACCGCCCAGACCATCCGGCCGGCTTTTGAGTTCATCAAGACCAAGCCCGGCGTCTCGGTCGTCTCCTCGATCTTCATCATGTGCCTGCAGTCCAAGGTCCTGGCCTTTGGCGACTGCGCCGTGGTGCCCAACCCCAATGCCCGCCAGTTGGCGGAAATCGCGATCAGTTCCGCGGAAACCGCCAAGGTCTACGGCATCGAGCCCCGGGTAGCCCTGCTGAGCTATTCCACCGGTTCCTCCGGCTCGGGAGAGGATGTGGACAAGGTGGTCGAGGCCACCGCCATCGCCAAACAGTTGATGGCCGAACGCGGCCTCGACTATCCGCTGGAAGGTCCCCTGCAGTACGATGCGGCCTTTGACCCCGAGGTCGCGGCGCTCAAGTTGCCGGATTCCCAGGTGGCCGGCCGGGCCACGGTGTTCATCTTCCCTGACCTCAATACCGGCAATACGACCTACAAGGCGGTGCAGCGAGCGGCCAACGCCGTGGCCATGGGGCCGGTCCTCCAAGGGCTGAACAAACCGGTCAACGATCTGTCGCGGGGCTGCACGGTCCAGGATATCGTCGATACCGTGGCCCTGACCGCCATCCAGGCCCAGGTGGCCAAACACCACTAAACGACTTGCGCAAGGCACGACATCATGAAACTGTTCATCGTCAATTCCGGCAGCTCATCGATTAAATACCAAGTGATCGAGAGCGGGTCTGAAACCGTGCTGGCCGCCGGTTTGGTCGAGCGGATCGGCGAAGTTTGCGGCCGCTTGAAGAACACCGTTCATCCTGGCACCAAAGATGAACTGGAGATGGTGGTCGAACAGCCCATCGCGGATCATCAAAGCGGCATGGAGCTGGTGATCGCCACCTTGACCGACAAGACCAATGGGATCATCGGCCATGTCTCAGAAATCGGCGCCATCGGCCATCGGGTGGTCCACGGAGGTGAGGATTTCAGCGGATCGATGCGGATTGACGAGTCGGTGATCAAGGCCCTGGAGCGCAACATCCCCCTGGCGCCCCTGCACAATCCGGCCAATTTGGATGGCATCCGGGTGGCCATGGAGATCTTCCCCCAGACACCCCAGGTGGCGGTCTTCGATACCGCCTTCCATCAGACCATGCCGCCTAGGGCCTTTCTCTACGCCATCCCCTACGAACTCTACCAAACGGACCGGGTGCGCCGCTACGGCTTCCACGGCACCTCGCACCGGTTCGTGGCCGGGGAGTGCGCCCGCCTGCTCGACAAGCCGCTGACCGAGTGCAACCTGATCACCGTCCACCTCGGCAACGGCTGTTCCATGACCGCGATCGAAAACGGGCGCAGCGTCGATACCTCGCTGGGTATGACCCCGCTGGAAGGGTTGGTGATGGGAACCCGGTCCGGCGATGTCGATCCGGCCCTGCATCTGTTTCTGAAACAAAACAAAGGGATGGAGCTGGAGGCCATTGACGCCCTGCTCAACAAGGAATCAGGGCTCAAGGGTTTGTGCGGCATGAACGACATGCGCGACATCCACAAGGCCGCGGCCGAAGGCAATGCCCGGGCCAAACTGGCGGTGGAGGTCCAGACCTACCGCACCCGCAAATACCTCGGCGCCTTCATGGCGGTGCTTGGCCGGGTGGATGGCATCGTGTTCACCGCCGGGATCGGTGAGAACGACCCCATTGTCCGGGCCGAGTCCCTCAAGGGGCTGGAGGCCTTCGGGGTGCGGCTCGATCCGGAACGCAATTGGCTGCGCTCCCGGGAGGCGCGCTGCATCAGCGGGCCGGACAGCATGGTCCGGATATTTGTCATCCCTACCAACGAGGAGCTGGCCATTGCCCGCGAGATGGCCCAGGTGCTTGGCGATTGAGCGCCAGGGTGGCCTTGGCAAACACCCGGGACGCTTTTTCCTCCGCTGGGAGCTTGAGAAGCGTGGCATAGTGGCACACGCTCTTGCTTCGTTGGAGATTGCACATGAACTCTTTCTGCCGATCGCCCCAGCATCGACCCACAGACGGCCTCTTCGGCCATGCGCCATTCGCAAAGAATCTGGCCGACAGTCTCTGTCGTTATCCGGGCAGTGATATTGGCGCCGTCCAAAGGGGCACAGTCAGATATTCATGATCATTGGCATCCTCATATCCCAAGATTATGCCATAGACCCGCTGCGTGAGCAGCGCTTCCAAACCATGGTTCCCCCTGGGAGCAATTCGTTGTTCTTTAGCGATTACAACATATTGCCACATGCTCCCATCCTTGCTTACATCTTTTTGTGAATTATCCGGGACAGCCGAATCA
>WRKE01000145.1 GCA_009778235.1 Pseudomonadota bacterium | reverse complement strand
TGCAAACCCTGCTCGACTATCTGCCGCCCGCCGCGATGTTGATGATCTATGACCCGCTGGTGGTGCGCCAGCGGATGCGGCTGGTCCGCGACCGCATTCAGGCCAACTACCAGGAAGCGGTTGATCGCCGCTTGGCCGCCTTGCCGCCCGCGGATCTGTTTGTGACCGAGCCGGAGTGGGAGCAGATCTCCCAGGCCCGGTTGGCGGCCAGGTTCTCCTTTCTCCCCGACCCCGAGTTAACCGGCCAGGAGCTGCGGCTTGCCACCGGCAACCATGGCCTGCTGGCGCAGGAAATCGAACTGCAGCGCAAGAAGCGAGGCATCCTTGCCCCCCTGATCGATCGTCTCGAACAGTGGCAACAGGAGCAGGACCGCATCGTGCTGGCATGCAGATCAACGCGGCAGGCGGGGCATCTGCAGGACATCCTGGCCAATTATCAGATGCGGGCCCAGATTTTCACCCCTCCGTTCGACCGGACTGAGTTGCCGGAACCAGGCCTGATCGCCTGTTACGGGCAGCCCTTGTCCAAGGGATTCGACTTGACGGAAGAGCGGGTGCATTTTCTTTCGGCCTCGGAACTGTTTGGCGACAAGCGCCTCCAGCCCGGCCGCTCCAGGCGGGCAAAGGACAAGGAAGGCGAGCCGGTCCAGATCGACCAATTGAACCCGGGTGAGATTGTCGTCCACCGGAATCACGGCATCGGCATCTTTCAGGGCCTGGTCAACATGGAGTTTTCCGGCCAGCGAGGCGACTTCATGCAAATCGCCTTTCGCGATGACGACAAACTCTATGTCCCGGTAGATCGGCTGCACTGGGTGAGCCGGTATCAGGGGCTCACCGACCAGGAGCCCAAGCTCGACAGTCTCGGCTCCCAGCGCTGGCAGAGCGCCAAAAAGAAGGTCACCGAGGCGGTGTGGAAGATTGCCCAGGAGCTGCTGGAGATCTATGGACGCCGAGCCATGCAGCAAGGGCACCAGTTTTCTCGGCCGGGCAACCTGTTTCAGCAGCTGGAGGAATCCTTTCCCTACGACGAAACCAGCGGCCAAATCAAGGCCATCGACGATGTCCTAAGCGATTTGACCCGCGAGCAGCCCATGGACCGGCTGATCTGCGGCGATGTCGGCTACGGCAAGACCGAGGTGGCCGCCCGGGCGACCTTCAAGGCGATCGAGGATGGCTATCAAGTCGCGATTTTAGTGCCGACCACGGTGCTGGCCGAGCAGCATGCCGCCACCTTCAGGGAGCGCTTCTCCTCCTTTCCCGTGGAAATCGCCTGCCTCAACCGGTTCAGGACCAGCAGACAGCAAAAAGAGATTGCGGCCAAATTGACCGCGGGCGCCATTGACCTGGTGGTGGGAACCCACCGGCTGCTCTCCAAGGATATCCAGTTCAAAAAATTGGGGCTCTTGATCATCGATGAGGAGCATCGTTTCGGGGTGGCCCATAAGGAGAAGATCAAAAAGATCAAGGCAACGGTGGATGTGCTCACCCTGACCGCCACCCCGATTCCGCGCACCCTGCAAATGTCGCTTCTGGGGATTCGCGATCTTTCCGTGATCTCGACCCCGCCACAGCAGCGGCGCTCGGTCAAGACCTTTTTGGCCAAACACGACCCGCTGGTGATCCGGGAAGCGGTGAGTCGGGAGATGGAACGGGGGGGCCAGCTTTTTTTCGTCCATAACCGGGTGCAATCCATCCAGCGCATGGCCGATACCATCGCCGCCCTGGCGCCCCAAGCGCGGATCGGCGTGGCCCACGGCCAGATGCCGGGCCAGCAGTTGGAGGATATCATGGTGCGGTTCATCAACCATGAACTCGATGTCCTGGTCTGCACCACCATCATCGAGTCGGGGCTGGACATCCCCAACGCCAACACCATCATCATCAACCGCGCCGACCATCTCGGGCTGGCTGATATCTACCAACTGCGCGGCCGGGTCGGCCGTTCCTCACGTCAGGCCTACGCCTATCTGCTGGTGGCCTCCCTTGATCATTTGACCGCCGATGCCCAGCAGCGCTTGCGCGCCCTGATGGACTGCTCGGAACTGGGCGGCGGCTTCAAGCTGGCCATGAATGACCTGCAGATCCGGGGTGGCGGCAACCTGCTCGGGGTGTCGCAATCCGGCCATATCGCTGCCGTGGGGTATGATTTGTATCTGGAGCTGCTGCAGGCCACGGTGGCTGATTTGAAAAGCAAGGCGCTGGCGCCCTTTGATGCGGCGCTGCCGGCGGATGAAGTCGATCCGGAAATCAAGCTCAAGCTGGCGGCCTTCCTGCCGGACAGCTATATTCCGGATGCCAGTCAGCGATACCATGCCTATCGTCGCCTGGCCGTGGTCGGCTGCGGGAACGAGGAGGCCCTGGCCGATCTGGGCGCCGAGCTGATCGATCGCTACGGCCCGTTGCCGCCCGAGGCGAAAAATCTGGTGGCGATCATCGGCCTCAAACAGCAACTGCGGTCGCTGGGCATCGTCAAACTCGAACAGGGGCCCAAAGGATTGGTTTATTCCTTTGTGCCCAATCCGCCCTTTGATCCGGCGCGGATCTTGGCGCTGACCCAGCGGAAGGCGGACAAAAGAAAGGGGCCCGCGGTGGCGTCCGTCCGTTTGACCCCTGATCAGCGTCTGGTGGTGCCGTTCGCGCTTAAGGAAGATGTCTTCACCTCCATCCAATCAACCCTGGCTATCCTGCAAGGATGATGGTCATGGCCGCGGTGCACACCAAATCCAGCGAGAAGATCGCCCCGCAACTCCCTTGGGAGAAGATCGAAACCGTGCTCCTGGATATGGACGGAACCTTGCTGGACAAGCATTTCGACGATTATTTCTGGGAACAGTATGTGCCCGAACACTACAGCCTCCTGCACGACATCCCGATCGAGACGGCCAAGGAGCAGTTGTTGGCCAGGTACCACCGGGTGCAGCACACCCTTGATTGGTCTGACCTGGATTATTGGTCCCGCGAATTGGGGTTTGATCTGCTGGAGTTGAAGCTGCGGATCAACCACCTGATCGGGGTTCATCCGTATGTGACCGAATTCTTAGAATATTGTTTGCAAAGCGGCAAAAAACTCTACCTGATCACCAATGCCCATCCGGACACGCTGGCCGTCAAGCTTAAGCAGACGGCCATTGGCGCCTGGTTTGAGCGGGTGATCTGTGCGGCGGAGATCGGGCTGGCTAAGGAGGAGGCCGGGTTCTGGCATCGGTTGGAGCGGTTGCTGCGGTTCGACAAAACCCGCACCCTGCTGGTGGACGACACCGAGAAGGTGCTCGCCGCCGCAGCAGAATACGGGCTGGCTTACCCGCTCTTTATCGCCCGGCCGAGCAGCCGCCAGGGAGTCAGCTATTCCCGCGATTTCCCCTCCATCGAGTATTTCAAGGAACTGCTGCCCCGGCAGATGGCAGGCAAGGCGCAATAAAAAAAAGCCACCCCGTCATGGACGGGATGGCTTTGGTGGTGAGAGAGACGGGTGAAAAACGACCCGCTCAGGCCTTTTTCTTGGTCTTTGCCGGGGCGGCGGGCCCTTTTTTCTTTTTCAACTCCTCGATCTCCATCTGCAAGTTTTCGATGGAGGCGGTCAGCGGCGCGGGATCAAAGGCGGGCTGCTCGGCCTTGGGTTGTTCGAGCTTCTGCAATCTGGCCGGAATATCGCCCAGCATTTTTTCCGGGGTGATCCCCTGAAGCTGCTGCCCGGTCTCGCTGATCTTGCCTTCCAAGGTAGTGACCTGGGCCTGCACCGCTGCCAGGGTTTTGCCGGAGGTGGCCAATTCGGAGGCAATGGCGCCCAGTTGATCGGCCGAGGCAAAATCACCGCTTTTTTCCTCCATGGCCTGGATTTTGCCTGTGAGGGCGGCAAATTGATCGCTCAACGCCTGCTGGCTCTCGCTTACCCTGCGCACTTCATCGGCGACAATCCCCCGCAATTCCTCCTTGAAGCTTGTATCCGGGGCAGCAGCCTCGGTCACCGGGGCCGGCGCAACTCCACAACAGGATGGAGTGTCCCTGCAAAGGCCCGCGGTGGCAAACCTGGCGCAGATTGGCTGGCATAGGGCGCATACATTTTTCTTGACCGCCTGGTACATGGAGGCGGCGGTTTCTCTGTTGACCAGGAAGACGGCAAACAAAAAAATGCCGATGAGAAAGGCGATGCAGAAGCTCAGGCCGATGGCCATGGCAATGGCCCATTGCACCAATCGAAAGGCCCCGATGATGATCTGGAGGAAGGGATTGAGCCCGCTTGCATCAGGGGATGCGCTGGTCAGCGAGACCAGCAAAACGAAAACCAGAAGAACAGCTCCCGCTTTGAGGAGCGGTGCACGCATCGTATTGTCTTTCATACAGTATTCCTCCGTTGGGAAACCGCCATCCTCTCGCGAATAGGCAAAAGGCCCGCACTGGAAGAACGGTTTTCATCCAGATACGCTGATTCACTAATTCTGTATGGTTTTAGTGTATATACCAGCGAACGGCAAGCGAAATGTTGAGCAAGTGCCGACTGCCGCAAGGCCCATTGAGGCCGGCCCGCATCGCGGTTATGCCTGGCCTCAAGTCGGTTCGGCCATCTCGCGGCTGATTTCGTCGAAGGCCGGACTCGCAACCACGAAGGCATCGACGATGATCGGGCCGAACCGCTGGCCTTAATTTTTGACAATCGCCCCTGAGGCTTGCTCGTGGGATAGTCGGCCATCGGGATCAAGCGCTGCCCAAGACCAGTGCCTGGATGACGTTCAGGGGAAGGACAGTTCTGGGAAGCAGGCCAGGATAAACTTGTTGTTTTTACGCGATAAAAGATGGGTTGTGCCGGGTGCACGAATCTGCCACCTTTGAAAGAGTGTTTGCGGGGCCTGGGCTTGGTTTCTGGGTCTATCGGCAGGCCAGGTTGGTCCCGGTTGCATCGGCAACCGGATGAAATATAAAACGTTTGATCGTAAACCCGCTTTCTCTCTTTTTTCGTTTGCCGGGATAGGGTAAAATGCGGCGTCCGCCAGATGCCAAAAAAACGAACAAAAAATGGTGGAAGGGTCCCGTGGATACCTATATCCAGGGGAATATGAAGAAATGGCGGAAGTGCATGGGAATCGAACCCACCTGCCGGGCTATTCACCCGGCACACCGGATTTGAAGTCCGGGAGAGCCACCA
>WRKE01000144.1 GCA_009778235.1 Pseudomonadota bacterium | reverse complement strand
TGCAAGGCCCTCACCAATAGGCAATAACCCCACTTCTCAGGCTTCCCCTTACCATCTCAAACGGTAAGATACTTAGTTTAGCAAGGGTTCAGGAGAGTGTCAATTAAAAGTCTCTGTCTCCCCCTCCTTTTTTCATCGTGCCCTTGGCCGGCAGCAACGATAAGGCGCTCTTTTAACTGAAAGGAAGGGGTGGTGTCAATGAAAATAATAATAAAAATGTCCTCAGGCGACATGGGAGCGCATCGTATCCGTGCGCCGGGGCGCAACCAAGTGAAAGACGCTCCAGGCCAGATCATGCCCCTTTAGTGCTGAGCCACCGGGAAAGGGTTTCGACGATCTTCTCCGCCTGGGCGGTTGACGAGATATTGAACTTCGACTTGGTTTGATACTGGCCGTTTCTTTTTTGGTATCTGCGGATGGTAAATTTATCGGCGCTGTATTGCTGGGTATTCTTGTCGAAATCCTGGTAGCGGAACAGGATGGTGGTCCATGATCCCTTGGAAAGGATCTCCTTGTTGATTTCCTTGACGACCAAAAGGTCGTCTTCCTGGTAGTTGACAGTCAAATCTTCCACATGTTCTGCCATTTATGGTCACCGTGGTTGTTGAAAAGGAATAGTCGGTCGCTGCCGAAAACTGACAAACCTAGCGCAAAGCCTGAGCAACAGCAACATCCATTTTGCTGGGAGGTGCACCGAGATGCCGGTGATGCCTGTCAGCGCTCGAACTCATATTTAATATCGCCGCCGCTATGCGATGCGCCGGTCTCGGTGAGGAAGGAAAAACCCTTGCCCAGGGTATAGCGGGTATTGAAGTTGCCCGATTCCTTCACCAGGTCTTTGCCATAGCTCACGTAAAAATCGGGGGTCAGCCAACTGCCGAAGACCAGGGAAAACGAGTCATACTCATCGCCCGTATCCAGTTTGATCTCATCGATCATGGTGAGCTGCTTGAGGCCTTGAAAATAGGAGGCCATCCCGCCCAAGCCAACCTTGTGGGCCGCGGTGCCGAGAAAGCCGGTATCTTGCCTGGTTTCTCCGCCAATGGCGGTGCTCTCCAACAGGTGGGTGACGATCACCGACTGTTCCAAAACCGGGCTCGAGTAAAAATTCAGCTCCGGTCTTTTCAGAAAACCGCTCACCAGCACACCGGTGGTCACCCTTTCTTCCTTCTTTTCACTGCGCAGTTCTATGCCCGGATTGGTTAAAGGGCCGCCGGCAAAATGGAGACGGCCAAGGTCGATCTTCAGCCGCTGGCCGTAAATCGTAAACGATCCGTTGTGCACCGAGAGTGTGCCGTTACCGGTATGGGGCCGCCCAGGTTGTCCGTTAAGCTTGAGCTTGCCGACAATGTTCCCCTTGAGGCCGTAGGCGTCAATGCGGACATCATCTCCGGCGACAAGCATAATATCAGTGAACAGCGGGGTCACCGGGCCGGAAGAGGGGCTGTCCTCGTCAATAACGACCATGTCGTCGGAGGCGGAGGTGGCCTGATGAAAATCGATGGAGGTGATCCGCGCCTTGGGAACTGTGACCGTGCCCCGCACTTCCATGCGCTGAGGCCCTGCGAGCAGGGTCAGATCGGGGGAGAGGTCGAGATCGAGTCCCGGAAGCTGGGCCGCCTTGAAATGATCGCCGGTTAGGTGGATACTATGGCCGCCGCTGGTCAACTGTCCCAAATACAAAACACTTTCCGCGCGCAGCGTGCCCTCGCCCGATTGGGCCGTGGCCACCAGCCTGGTGCTCTTACCGTCGCTGGTCAGTTTAAGTTGCAGGGGGGACAGGGTGATGCCCAGCGGCGGGATCTCGGCGTGCCCTTCCGACAGTTCCATCTGGCCGTTCATGATCGGGGCGGTCGGCAGGCCGCTGACCGTGAGCTGGCCATGGAGCCTGCCGGTGGGAACCACCATTTGATCGGCCAGCATGGCCAGGGGTCGCAGATCCCTAAGATCGAGTTTAAGTGCGCCATTGACCGGGGCCCGCAGGAAGGTTTCCGGGGCCAAGGGATCGCCGCTTGAGCTCAGTTCGGCATGGATCGCGCCGGCGTCGGCGAGTTCGCTGTCAAGCACGGTTTGCAACCTGTTGTCAGCGTACCGGGCAACGAGCAGATTTTTTTTCCAGTTCACCTGATGGATGGTGTCATCCGGCAGGGGGATGCGCAACTGCATGTTGTCACAGGAGGCGGTAAGATTGCCGGTCACAAGGCGGGCTTGCTGGCCCATCAAATTCACCTCCGCATTGAGCCGACCGGCAAGCGGCCAGGCGACCATGCGGCTTGCTGCCAAAGTCTCCAGGGAGAGGGCGGAGCCCACGCCATGCACGCGCCAGGTCTGGGGAGCAGGCTGCCAGGCGGCATCGATGCACAGGGAGCCGGCAATTGGCGACTGCAGGCACAGCGGCTTGACCTCGACCTGGTCAGGGGAAGCCGTCAGGGTGGTTGGCTGGCGTTGCTGCCAGTTGCCGTATTCCTGGCTGGTCAGATGGCTGCGGCTGAGCGTTGCCTGCCAGCGGTTCTCCTTCAGCGCGCCCTGCACCAGGAGCCCGGCGGCAAAGGTCTTGCCTTCGCCGCTTATTTCAAGGGTGTGATCCGGCAGTGATCCCGTAAGCTGCACCCGGCCCGAATCCATCTCGACGGCGCCCAAACGCAGTTGCCCGGCCCGGGCCACTAGCTCGATGGCGCCGCTGCCGGCCAGGGAGCCTTTGGCGTCAATGTTTACGGTCTTGAGACTATGGTCGCCCAACGAGAGGTGGTCACCGGTTATCCGCGCCTCGATCCGCGGCGTGGTCCGCGGGCCTGCCACCCGGGCCAGGGCCTTGATAGAGCCCTGGGCGCCGGGCCAGAGTTCGGCCAGATTGTTCGAGTCGAGCTTCAAATCAAGATCAACGGTGTCATCGATCCGGCCGCTGGCCTGCACCACCGAATTGCCGCTTTTGACCTTGAGCTGGGGCAGTTTGAGCTGGTTGTCCGCCATTGACAGCTCGCCGCTTCCGGTCAGGGGAAAGCCGCGCAGGGTGCCTTGCACGGACGGCACGGTGCACATGGCGCGCAGTCCCTGGTCCGTGGTTTGGCCGGAGGTGGTCAGCGAACCGGTGAAGTCGCCCGGCCAGTTCGCCAGGAAAAGTCCGGGATTCAGATGATTGCCACTGACCTCGGCCTGCCAGGAAAAACGCGGCGTCCACTTCAGGCTGCCTTGGGCAACCAGTTGCGCCTTCCCGTAATTGAGGTTTAGGTTATCGATGGTCAGGCCGCTGCCGTTGCCCTTAAGGTCGGCGGTGAGTCCGCTTAAGCCCGAGAGCATGGGCAATCCTGCCTGCGATTGCACCTGAAGCGCATACTCACTGAAGTTGCCCTGGCCCTTGATCTGGACCTGGGCAAAATGTTGCTCCGGCCAATCGGGGTGGATGGCGGATAAGGTCATCGAAGGGACCAAAAGCCGGGCCCGCCAGTTGGTGTCAGCGGCCAGGAGGCGGTCGAGGCGGCCCTCAAGACGAGCGGGGAAGGGGGTTTGGGCCTCAGCTTCCACCAGCAGGCCGTTAAGCTGCCCCTTGATCGTCCCCTGTGCCGCTATGGGCTGATATCCGTCTGGATGCGCCTTGAAGGTCGCCTCCAATTGCACGGGATAGGCCTCCTCGGTGCGCAGGCCACCCCTGGCCCGAATGGTGAATGCCTCGCAGGCCAGCACCAGGTCGGTGACCTGGATGGCTGTTTGCTGGTAAGCCAGGCCGCTGGCCATGGCCTGGGTAATGGACCAGATTTCTTCCTGGTTGTCGAAAATACCGACCTTGTCCGCCTGCACCGTGCCGATGGTCAGCGCAAAGGGCAGAGAAAAGGGCGGGAGGATTGTTTCTTCACCGGTACTGTCGCCGAGCAGAATCCGCACATCCCTTCCCTGGACGAAGCGAAGGCTGACCTGCCCGTCCAACAGTCGCGCGGGTTCCCAGTCCAGGTCGATGGAGGCGATGGTCACGGTATCGATCCCGTCGGCATAGCGGATATTTACAAGATGGATCTCGCCCAACAGGGTGCCGGAGGCGGAGCCGATGGTCAACAGGCCTCCGCTCAGCCGATTGGCGGCCAGGATCAGGCAGCGGAGCCCGGTCTCGGTGAAGACCAGCGCCAGCAGCAGAGCAGGAATCAGGACCACAAACAGGCCAAACAGCCGAAGGATTTTTTTGATCTTGTTCATAGATCCGCCCCCATGGTGAAGTGGAGGCGCCAAGAGCCCCCCTCGTCAAGGGCCTTGGCCAGATCCAGCCGGATCTGGCCGAAGACGCCGTTCCAGCGGATGCCAAAACCAGCGCCCGAATGGAGGTCCATGTTGGCAAAATCATTGGTGGCGGTGCCGGAATCGTAAAAGATCGCGCCGCTCCAGGCGTCAAAGAGGGTGCGCTCCAATTCCACGCTGTAGGTGAGCAGGTTCTTGCCGCCGATCACGTTGCCGTTGGCGTCGGTTGGGCCGATTTTTTTATAACCGTACCCGCGTACGCTTTGGTCGCCGCCGGCGTAATAACGGAGCGTCGGCGGCAGTCCATAGATGTCGTTGACCAGGGTGGTGCCGATTTCGCCGCGGCCGAGCAGGCGCCATTGATCGAAGAAGGCGTAGATGGCCTTGGCCCGCAGGCTCGGCTGGAGAAAGGAGGTGTTGGCCAGCAGGTTCTCCTCGCTGCCGATGACGGTGGCGGTCAGGCGGATGCCCCGCCTGGTGATGATGCGATCGTCGGCCCAGAACACGCTGCCCTTGAAGCCGAGCACCACGAGGTCATCCTGGTTGGTTCCTCCCAAACCGGTATTGTAGCGCTCGTCGAGAAATTGGACAAAGGTGGAATATTCGCCCCACTCCCGGAAATGGTCGTGGCTGATGGTGGCGTTCAGGGTCTTGGTGTCGGTCTGGTCGAACTCCTCGGTCTCGTATTTGCCGGTGAGGGCTATCCGGTCTTTCTTGGGGTCACCGATGGGGATGGTATAGGTGGCGCTGAGATTGCTTTTCCGTTGTGCCGGTTGCAGTTGCATATCCAACTGGTGGCCAAAACGGTTGATGTAGCGGTTGGTGTATTCCAGGGTGGCACGGGCGCCGGTGTCGGTTCCGTAGCCCAGGCCAACACCGTATTTGTGTGCCAGATTGGGGGTGAGGACCA
>WRKE01000143.1 GCA_009778235.1 Pseudomonadota bacterium | reverse complement strand
AAAAGCGGCCAGCTCCGCCTCCGGCAGATGGTTGATCCCGGCTGCGGCGGCCCGGCCGCCGCCGGTGGCGTATCGGCAGCAGAGCTCGTCCGCACCCCGGCCGGTGGCGAGCGGTGCCCGGACGCTCACCTGAAAGCCGTTATCCGGGCGGGCGAGCAACGCCGCATGGGCCATGGTCGGCTGCTCGCGGCTGAACCGGTTGGCGATCACCCCCACCACCCGGTTGGCCCAGGCCGCCGCCGGCAGCCGGCAAACACGGGTGCCGGTGGTGAGAGTTTCCGGGCGCAGCTCAGCGGCCTCAGCCATGTCGGCCGCATAGCTTTGGCGCAGTTGGGCCAGGTGCTCGGAGTGGCGATGGAAGACAAAGGGGTCGGCAAAGCGGTGGACCTCGCGGAACAGGTCGGCGGGGTGGATGAGGAGATCATCCACCCCCAGGCCGGAGCTGTTGTAGTTGAGCAGTTGGCCAATCTCCTTGAGTATTTTTTGTTTGTCGGTCGAAAGCCCGAGCGCATGGGCATGGTGACCGGCGATTTCGTCCAGGTTGTCGCCAAAGGCCCCGACCATGGCCCACAGCCGGTGCGCCCCAGCCAACAGCCGGTCGACAATCAGCGAGGTACAGACTGCCGGAGAGGGATCGAGGTGGGCTGTAAGAAGATCATGGTCGATGGCCTGGCCGCTGAAATGGTGGTCAACGTAAAAAACGCGGTTGTCCAGGGACAGCAGCCGGGCCAGGGCCTCCCGGTTGCGCTCCAGGGAGATGTCGAGCACCGTGATCTGTTGGCCGCTGACCGGTCCGACCTGTTCCAGGAGCCCGATGTCCCGTTTAGGGCCGGTGATCAGGCGGGCGTCCGCCTGGGGCGCGTGCAGACGCAGTTGATGCAGGGCGCAGATGCCGTCCGCATCACCATTGAAGACGTCGATCAGGGCGGCCATGGGCGTCGCGGTCGGGACTCAGAGGCCGGGCAAATCGAAGCCCAGGGGATTGCCGATGTTTGCCAGGCGGAAGGTGAGCATGAAGGTCTGGTCCCCCGGCGTATTGCTGGCGGAGAGTTCCACCGACCAGCAGGGTTGGATAAACCGCAGGCGAACGGTTTCCTCGATGGTCTCGTCCTGTTCGATGGCCCGTTCCAGGCTGTAGCCGGCGGCCAGGTTGTAGGGCAGCAGATACCAGAGAGAGCCGCGGACCGAGTTGATATTCTCTTGTTCGTTATACCGGTAATCAAGGGAAAAACGGTCGCCCCGGCTGCTGTAGCAGTCGGCTTCGATGGAATGGAGAAAGGCTCCGTCACCGTAGTAATCGATGTTGGTGGTGTATTTGATCCGCATCCGCTCTGCCGGGTAGAGGCCGGTTTCAATGATCAGCGGGGTCAGCGGGGTATTGCTCTTCTCGCTGCGCAGGTCATAGCCTTGCTTGATCTTGAAGAAACCGAGGTCCCGGTCAAACTCCCGTCCGTTGCGTTCGCCGGAGAGCGAGAAGAAGTTGTTGAAGCCGATATAGACCGCGTTTTCCTCCTCCAGCTTGTCGACCGCATCGAATTGGGGCAGGAGTTTTTTGTCCGGAATGGAGGTGCGGGCATAGGAGACGAACGGCCGTACCGTGTGGCTCAGGGTGTTGGCCGAACCGAAGTTGACCGCGAAGTCGCGTGCCAGGGTGGTGCCGATCTCTCCCTCCAGCAGGGACATGAAACGGTTTGCGGTATTCTTGTCCTGCCAGGCGGTAGCGCCGTTGTCGTCGATCAGGTAGGAGGTGTTGCGAATGCCGCCGGAGACGTTGGCCTCCAGGTAGGGGCTGAGCGGAATGCCGGTGGTGAGCATCGGCATGAGATCGATGCGCTGGGCGCCGACCCCTTTGTCGCGCCAGAAACTGGAGTAGTTGGCATCCCACTGGAAACCGGGTCCGCCGCCGAGGAAGGCGATGGGAACCAGGCCGGAGTAGGTCAGTGAGGGCAGGGTCCAGGGCCTTGAAGGGTTATCCGCGGTGTAGACCTGCTCGCTGATATCGTTGACCGCCGCTGCCTCGACCAGCAGCGAGCCGCCGTAATTCCAGGAGCGGAGGCTGGCTAAGGTGTTTTCCCGGTACTTGTTGGTCTTGTCGTTGAAGCTCCGGCCGAATACCCCGAGGAATTTTGCCTGGGTGACGTCGAACCCGGTCGAGCCGGTGTTGAATTCCCGCAGAAAATCGAGGTCCGAGGCAATGTCCAGGTCCAGCCGGGTGGTCCAGGGGCCGATCTCCTGGTCCGCTTTGCCGCGGAGCCAGTATCGATTGGCATTGGTGTGGGTGAATTGGCCGTCCCGGTAGTAGCCGGTCTCGGACGGGTCAGACAGCTTGTCGTCGAGGAAATTGCCCATCAGCATCCCCTTGCTGCGGTCGTCGACCACGTAGCGGAATTCGGCGCCGGCCAGGAGCCCTCTTTTTTCAAGGTAGCGGGGATAGAGGGTCAGGTCGGCGCTGGGCGAGATGTTGACGAATAAAGGTGTCTCGATCCCGAATCCGTCCCGGTTGGACAAGGAAAAAGAGGGGAAGAGCAGGCCGGTCTGACGTGAGCGTTTTGCCGGCAACACCATGATCGGCGAGTAGAGGACCGGGACATCCTTGATCCGGAAGGTGCTGTGGTACAGGATGGCATAGCCGCCATCGGTGAGGTCGACATCGGCGGCGGCAAAGGACCAGGGCGGCACCTGGCCTGGGTCCAGTTTACAGGTTATGACCCAGCCGTCCTTGAGATGGTAGGTGAGGGAGCCGGTTTTTTCGATGAGTTTCCCTTCGAAATGCAGCTCCTTGTCCTGCCGGACCACCATGGCGTTTTCAAAGGAACCGGTGCTCTTCTCCAGGTCAATGGTGCCGGCGTCGGCCGTGAGCTGGTCGGTGCCGATATCGATGAACAGGTTGCCTTTTAAGGTGAGCAGACCGCGGGTCAGGTCGTAGGAAACCTGGTCCGCCTTGATGGTGGTCGCTGTTTTCAGGTCAGTGGCTGGCCGCTCGTCCGGAGTGGCGCTGTCTGGCGGGGCTTGCTCCGGTTCTTGCTCCTTGGCTGGCTGGCTTGGCCCGGTTGTCTCGTCACGGGCTTCCTTTTTTTCCAGGACAACATTGCCCTCGGCGACCAGAACGGGCGGATCTTCGTGCCTGGTGAGTTTGTCGGCGGTTAATTCCCAGTGCCGGGCGTTCATAGAAACGGCCGCTGCCTGGGCGGGCAGCAGGGACAGGACGATGAGCAACGGAAAAATAAGTGAGATAATCGGGGAGAGGAAATGGGGGAGATGCACCTCTTTCGGCTCCTTCGGATTGCATGGAACGGCGGGGGATGGCCGCGCCGGGACGGCATGCGTCGTGTCAACGGGGATGGTTCAACCGGCTGGAGCGATGAGTAAAAAGACAGAAAGCATCTCCGGCAAACTGGCCCCGAATGTACGTGGAGCCAGGTATTGTGTCAAGCGAAAAGTCGCAGATTTGCCTTGCGCTGGCAGGGAAATTGGTTTACATATCACCAGTCGCAATCTTGCCGAATAACTCGATTTTTCAATACCTGCCCTCGCCGAGCTTGTTTGAGCGTTTCCCGGCAACAACCCCCGTGGCGCTGTATGGATTATATCTTCGGCCCGGTGCAGTCCAGGCGGCTTGGCCGCTCCTTAGGCATTGATCTCTTTCCCAGGAAAATCTGCAATCTCAACTGCGTCTACTGCGAAGTGGGGCCGACGTTTTCTCCGATTTGTCAGCGCGCCGCCTATTCCCCGGTCCGGCTGATCCGCGAGGAGATTGACGAGTGGTGTGCCGATCCCGGCCGCCTGGCATCGGCCGATGTGCTGACGGTGACCGCCAAGGGCGAGCCAACCTTGCACAGCGGTCTGGGCGAGATCCTGGCCCATCTCAAGGCCAGGGCCGCCAAACCGGTGGCCGTACTCACCAACGGCACCACGCTGGGTGACGAGGAGGTGCGGCGGGATCTGATGGCGGCCGATCTGGTCGTGCCCTCGCTCGATGCGGCCAGGGACGAAGGATTTGCCAAGGTCGACCGGCCGGCCGAGGGTCTTAAGCTTACGGCGGTCATTGATGGCCTGGCGCTTTTTTCCCAAGAGTTTTGGGGCAAGATATGGCTGGAAATCCTGCTGGTGCAGGGCATGAACGACGCGCCCGCAGACATTGCCGCCCTGGTGGCGGCCCTTGGCCGGGTGCGGATCGACAGGATACAATTGAATACCGTGATACGCCCTCCTGCCGAGGCATGGGCGCATCCGTTGAGCCGGGAGAGGCTGACCGCCATTGCCGGACATTTGCGGCATGAACTTGACCTGCCGGTGGACCTGCCTTTTGCCGCCCTGAATGATCGGGCGACGGAGCCGGTCTTGGCGGCGATGACCGATCCGGCGATGTTGGCCGCGATCAGAGACGATATTCTTCACATGGTGCAACGACGGCCCTGTACCGCCGTTGACATCGACCGGACCTTCCATCTCGGTGGTCCGGAAAAAGTTGTGCAACTGCTTGACCCGCTGATCCACGCCGGTGTCCTGCATCGACAGGCGCATGGCGACAACTGGTACTACCAGTCACCTTGAAAGCAGGGGGCCGATTCCGGCTTGCCTGGCTTAAGGACAGCGGACCGAGACGTTGCTGAAAAATTGATGGTAAAGGAAACGAATGACCACAGACGAACAGAACGAAAAAAACGAGAAAAATCCGCCCGTGCGCAAGGCCAAAACCGGTGCCTGGTGGAAAAGTGTCTTCAAAGAGAAGAAGGCCCAGTCGGAAGCGCTGGAGCAGGATTTCGCGGCAAAGGCCGCCGACCCTGCCTCCGAGCGGGAGCCAGGTTGGAAGGCAACGCCGCTGCCGGCCAAGCCGGAATTGAGGGCGGCGAGCACGGATGCGGCGGTCACGGCCCAAAACGCATCGACCAACACAACCGAGTCCGCTGCCCCGGTGCCGACCTTGGCCCGGGAAGAAGCCCCGGAATTGGAGCCGACCAAAGCGGTGGATCAAGCCGTTGGGGCTGCGGACCAAGCTGCTGAGGCGGCAACGCCAGCAACGGCCAGCCAGGACGGAGAAGCGGCGCCGGCCAAAAAGCGCCGGTCTCGCCGGGGCGGGAGAAGACGCTCCAAACAAACGGCCGCCG
>WRKE01000142.1 GCA_009778235.1 Pseudomonadota bacterium | reverse complement strand
TATCCCCCAGTCGGTGATCGGCGGCTCGGCGGCCGCGGCCTGCGTTGCCGCCCTGCTCAATCCGGTCCGCCACACCCTGACCAGGCGCCTGCCGCCACCTCCGGAGCAGGATGTCAGTTGCCAGGAGCCACGCATCGGGGTGTTTGTCTGCCACTGCGGCACCAACATCGCCGGGGTGGTCGAGGTCGAGGAGGTGGCCGCCTATGCCGCGACCCTGCCCCAGGTGGCCCATGTGACCCGCAATCTCTTCACCTGCTCCCAGGACACCCAGGACCTGATGATCCAGCAGATCCGGGAAAAACGGCTCAACCGGATCGTGGTCGCCGCTTGCACCCCCAAGACCCACGAGCCCCTGTTCCGCAAGACCCTCAAATCCGCCGGGATCAACGAATACCTGATCGAAATGGCTAATATCCGCAACCAGAACGCCTGGGTCCACAGCCATGAGCCGGAGATCGCCACGGCCAAGGCCAAGGACCTGGTCCGCATGGCGGTGGCCAAGGTGAGCGGCCAAACGGCCCGCAAGCCGCTGCGCATCACCGTTGCCCCTTCGGTACTGGTTATTGGCGGCGGGGTGGCGGGAATGACCGCGGCCCTCAATCTGGCCGAGCAGGGGTATCGGGCCTATCTGATCGAAAGGACGCATCAGCTCGGAGGCAATGCCCTGCACCTCTATCAGACCTGGAGCGGCGAGCACGTGCCCAATTATCTCAAGGAGCTTAAGGAGGCGGTCCAGCAGCATCCTCTGATCGAGGTGTGCTACACCAGCACTGTCACCGGGGTAAGCGGCTACGTAGGTAATTTTACAAGCCAAATCCGCATAGGCACCAGTCGCAAGCGGACCATCGACCATGGGGTGGTGATCATCGCCACCGGTGCCAAACGCTACATCCCCGAAGAATTCGAGTATGGCAAGATCCCCAAGGTGGTGGCCTCGATCGAGTTCGACAAGCTCCACATGCACAACGAGACCAGGGTGGCCAATGGCAAGTCTTTCGTATTTATCCAGTGCGTTGGTTCGCGCAACCAGCAGCGGGCCTATTGCTCGAAATCCTGCTGTACCCATTCGATCCAAAGCGCCATCAAGCTGAAGAAGGAGGAGCCGGACCGCCAGATCTACATCCTCTATCGGGATATCCGCACCTATGGCCAGCGGGAGCGGATCTACAATCAGGCCAGGGAAATGGGAATAGTGTTCATCAATTACGAGCAACACGGCCCGCCCCGGATCAGAAAATCGGAGAACAGTGTTTTAGTTGAGGTGTGGGATCATGTGCTCCACCGGCCCTTGGAGATCCGGGCCGACATGGTCATTCTCGCCGCTGCCATCCTGGCCAACCCCGATGCTGTCCACCTGTCCACCATGTTCAAGCTGCCGCTCAATCGGGACGGCTTTTTCGAGGAGGCCCACGCCAAGCTGAGGCCAGTGGAATTCCATGTCGACGGGGTGTTCGTCGCCGGACTGGCCCACTATCCTAAGCCGCTGGAAGAGTCGATTTCCCAGGCCCTGGCCGCCGCGGCCAAGGCAGGACGGCTCTTGTCGCGTCAGGAAATCGCCCTGGACCCCAACATCGCTCTGGTCGATCCGGACCGGTGCGACGACTGCGCGATGTGCCTGGAGGTCTGTCCCTACCAGGCGATCAAGCTGGCGGAATACCGGGATGCGGAGGGGGTGGCGCGCAAGACCGTGACCGTGGACCGTATTCTCTGCAAGGGTTGTGGGATTTGTCAGGGCACCTGTCCCAAGCGGGGGATTGACGTGGCCGGGTTCACCACGGCCCAGCTCGAGGCTCAGATCGATGCGGCTCTGGAGGCTACAGTCTCGGGGGAGGAATGGTCATGAGCCAGAAATCGAAACCGATCATCATCGCCTTTTGCTGCAACTGGTGCTCCTATGCCGCCGCCGACCTGGCCGGGATTTCCCGTCTGCAATATCCCGGCTCGATCCGGATCATCCGGGTGATGTGCTCAGGCATGGTTCATCCGGAACTGGTGCTCCAAACCCTGAACAAGGGGGCGGATGGGGTGCTTGTCGTCGGCTGCCACCTGGGTGAATGTCATTACCTCAAGGGCAGTGAGATGGCCCTGGCCAGGGCTGAAATCATCAGTGACACCTTGGAAGACCTGGGCATTGCCGTCGAGCGGTTCCAGTTGGTCTGGGTGTCATCGTCTGAACCGGAACGACTGGTCGCGGCCTTCCGGGCAATGAGTGAACGGCTGGGCATAGGACGGGCGGCTGACAATGGGGTCACGGAGGCCGGGCAATGAGTGGCGCGGCACGTCCCCGGCTGTGTTGCGAATGGCTGCATGCCTGTTCCGGCTGCGAAATGGCGCTGCTCAACAGTGGTGAACTTTTTCTCGGCCTGCTGGAACAGGTGGACATTGTCCATTTCCCGCTGCTCATGGACCACAAATACCAATGTCCTGGCGGCTCAGAGACAAAAAGGGAAAAATTTGAGCTGCCCCGGGCCGAGATCGGCCTGGTGTCGGGCGGGGTGGCCAGCAAGGACCAGGTGGAAGTGCTGCGGACCATGCGTGAACGATGTCAAATCCTGGTTGCCTGCGGCACCTGCGCCGGCCACGGCGGGATTCCGGCCCTGCGCAATCAATGGACCGCCAAACAGACATGGCGCACGGTTTTTCCGGAGGATGAACGCCCATGTTCAGGTGAGTTCGAACCCAAGGATTGGTTGGACCGGGTCTGTGGGCTTGACGAGCTGGTGGCGGTTGATGTGTTCCTGCCCGGCTGCCCGCCACGACCGGAAACCATTGTCGAGGTGGTGGCTGCCCTGGCGGCCGGGCAACAGCCGCAGTTGGCCGAAAAAAGCGTGTGCGAACACTGCCCCACGGTCCGAACCGGAACTGGTTTGACGAGTGTGCGGCGGTTTCTGGGCAATGCTGATTTTGATCCTCAAGAGCCGGATGCCCCGATGCGTTGCCTGCTCGAACAGGGTTTTTTGTGTATGGGGCCGGTGACCGCCGGCGGTTGCGGCGGCCGGGAAATGCCGCTGTGCATCGACGCACGGGTCCCCTGCCATGGTTGTTACGGCCCGGTTCGACGCCAGGGTAACCCCTTGCTCGACCTGCTCAATATCCTGGTCAGCAGGGGCATTGATCACCGTGCCATTGTCGATAAATGTTCCCTGCTGAAGTTTAGCGGGGCACACGGCCAGCTCAGACCGAACGGCTGAAGGTGGTTGGCATGGCCGCTCAGAACAAAGCCCATGTACCAAGTTGCTTGCGCACCTTGGCGATGCGACCAGGACCGACGATGGCCGCGTTTACCCGCCTGGAAAAGGCCTTCATCTCGCGCATGACGGGGTTCTGGTCTCATGGATTGCATCGATTCGCCCACAGAGGAATAAACCCATGCCCCAGATGATCAGCATTCATCCCGTAACCCGGATCGAAGGCCAGGCCCGGATCGACATCCAGCTCGACGAGGCCGGCCAGGTGGCCGATACCCGGCTGCTGATCGACGCCCTGCGCGGCTTTGAACAATTTGTCATCGGCCGGCCGGCCGAGGAGATCCCGCGGATTGTCAGCCGGATCTGCGGCATTTGCCCTTGGATGCACCATTTGGCCGCGGCCAAGGCCATTGATGGCTGTTTTGGGGTTGTGCCGCCTCCCACTGGTCATCTTTTGCGTGAACTGTGCCATTTACTAGCGCATATTCACGATAAAATTCTTCATTTTTTCTTTCTCGCCGCCCCGGATTTCATTTTCGGACCCAACAGCGACTATTCGGTACGCAACATCATGGGGCTGGTGCAGCGCGAGCCGGAACTGGCCGCCGAGGTGGTGCGGATGCGGCAGTTGAGCCTGGCGATGCTTGCTCGGATTGCCGGCAAGGCCACCCATCCGGTGGCTGCGGTGGTCGGCGGTTTTGCCAAACCCTTGGCTGAACGGGAACTGCCCCACATGCTGGCTGATGGCCGGATTCTGCTCGATTTTGCCTGTCGGGCCCTGGATCATGCCAAGCAAAAGATTTTTATTCGTTTTGCCGACGAGGAGGCGGCCTTGGGCGCAATCACCACCGGTTTTCTTGGCACAATCGATGGGCTTGGGAACTTGCGCCTTTTCGAGGGCCGATTGCGGCTGATGCGGCCCGACGGTAGCGTGAGTGATTTCGCGGCGGCCGACTATGACGGGTATCTGGCCGAGCGGGCCGAGCCGTGGTCAACGGCCAAGATGGTCTATGCCCGCACCTGGGATGAAGGGTTTTCTCTGGATATTGAGGCGCCCCGTGGGGTCTACCAGGTCAACACCCTGGCCCGGATCAACGTCTGCGACCGCATCGCCACCCCCCTGGCCCAGGCCGAGCTGGAGGCGTTCCGCGCCCGGTTCGGCCGTCCGGCCCACGGGATGCTGCTGGCCCACTGGGCCCGGCTGATCGAACTGGTCTATGTTTGCGAGCGGGTACTGGAGTTGCTGGCCGATAAACGGATCACCGAGCCAATGGTCTGTAGCCCGGCTGAACCGCGGGCCGGAAGAGGGGTGGGCCAGGTCGAGGCCCCGCGTGGCACCCTGATCCACGACTTCACCACCGACGATAACGGTTGCATTGTCCGCGCCAAGCTGATTGTGGGGACCACACACAATATCGCGCCGATGAACATGAGCGTCCGCCAGGCCGCCACCACCCTTATCGCCAAGGGCCAGGTCGATGCCTCTCTCCTTAACCGGATCGAAATGGCGGTGCGCGCCTATGACCCCTGAATTTCCTGCGCCACGCACCGCCTGGATGGCGGGCTGCCATTGACTGTCACCCTGATTGATCATCGCGGCGCAGTGTTGCGCACCCTGGCCCCATGATCTTTGTTGCCTTTTAAGTGAGGTTTTTTTGTGTTCAGTGAGCAAAAAGAGCGAAAAAATAAAACCTTGGTCCGGGTGGAAGCGCCGGGGTGTGCCTGCGGCTTTGTCGGCCACATGACTGTCGACGAGTTGAAGCAGCGGGCCGCCCATGACGATATGGACCTCAGTTGCCCGGCCTGCGGCCTGATTCATCTCAGCCGCGAGGAGATCGAAGATTTGGAAAAGCAAAAAGTGGTCTACTCCAAGCGCTACCGGGAAATTC
>WRKE01000141.1 GCA_009778235.1 Pseudomonadota bacterium | reverse complement strand
CTCCATGGCCTGATGCGGGTACGCGGATTCACCCAGGACGATGCCCATATCTTTTGCCGTCCCGATCAACTGGAAGAAGAAATCTTCAATATCATCGACCTGAATCTCCATATTCTCAAGACTTTTGGGTTCGATCAGTACGATATCTATCTCTCGACCAGGCCGGAGAAATATGTCGGGTCCGACACCCATTGGCAACTGGCGACCCAGGCCTTGGAGCAGGCCCTGAACAAGAAAGGGCTCACTTTTCAGGTCGATCCCGGCGAGGGAGTTTTTTATGGGCCGAAGATCGACATCAAGATCAAGGACCAGTTGGGACGCTCCTGGCAGTGTTCGACCATCCAGGTCGATTTCAACCTGCCGGAACGCTTCGAGATGGCCTATGCCGGAGACGACGGCCAGGAACATCAGCCAATCATGATCCACCGAGCCCTGATGGGCTCGCTGGAACGGTTCATCGGCGTACTCATCGAGCATTATGCCGGGGCCTTTCCTCTGTGGCTGGCGCCAGAACAGGCGCGGATCATGAATATCACCGATGATCAGGCCGCCTATTGCGGCCAGGTCCACGCCCGGCTGCGTAGTCTGGGCATCCGCATTGAAAAAGACCTACGCAACGAGAAACTGAATTACAAGATCCGCGAAGCACAACTGATGAAAGTGCCTTACATGCTCATTGTCGGCGAGCGGGAAAAAGAAGAGGGGACGGTCACCGTGCGACTGCGAGATGGTCAGAATTTGCCGGCCATGACACCGGAAGCCTTCGCTGATCTCGTTATCGGCGAGTGCAAACGCGCCTTGGCCTGAACGACAACAACCATGATGGGAGGAACGAACATTAAAAAACGAGGCAGCAGAAAACTTTCCACGCAGCAGGATCTGAAGATCAAGGTCAATGAAGAGATCGATTATCACGAGGTACGGCTCATTGATGCCGATGGCTCCCAGCGGGGCATAGTCAGCGCCAAATTCGCGCTGGAGGCGGCCTTGGAACAGGGGCTCGATCTGGTCGAGGTTTCCGATAAGGCTGATCCGCCGGTGTGCCGGATCATGAATTTCGACAAGTTCCGGTACGAACTAAAGAAAAAACAGCAGGAAGCCAAGAAGAAACAAACCGTTATCGAGACAAAGGAAATCAAGTTCCGGCCCAAGACCGAGGAACACGATCTCGCCTTCAAGATCCGCAAAATCAAGGAATTCCTCGCAGAGAAAAACAAGGTCAAGGTGACCATGCGTTTTCGTGGCCGCGAGATCATCTATGCCCAGACCATCGGCCTCGACGCCCTGACCAAGATAGCCGATACCCTGCGCGAAGACTGTGTGATCATTCAGGAACCCAAGATGGAAGGCCGGCAGCTCGTCATGTTCGTTGGAC
The DNA here is from genome assembly GCA_009778235.1 of Pseudomonadota bacterium. Classification (GTDB taxonomy): domain Bacteria; phylum Desulfobacterota; class Desulfobulbia; order Desulfobulbales; family Desulfobulbaceae; genus Desulfobulbus. The sequence goes on along the minus strand of WRKE01000141.1, from coordinate 3,701 downwards.
CCAAAAGCTGAGATGTCAGGGGCAGACTTGCAATCAATTAAGACAACCCGGTGACGACTGCCGGGAAGATACAGGGAGTTCACCATGCCGAAAATGAAAACCAACAGAGGTGCCGCCAAGCGGTTCAAGGCAACCGGAAGCGGTCGCATTCGCCGCAGTAAGGCGTTTTCCTCACACATTTTGACCAAGAAATCCACCAAACGCAAACGCAACCTGCGTAAGACCACCCTGATCGCCGAAGTCGACCAGCGTGCTGTCCGGCGGATGCTGCCGTATATGTAAAGATGGTGTAACCAGATGTGCCATGGTCCGGTATTAAGCTGACCGGCAATTTATTCATGAACGGAGAAGACAATGCCTCGTGTAACCCGCGGCTTTAAAGCACGCCGCAGAAGAAATAAAGTGTTGAGCCTGGCAAAAGGCTATCGTGGCGGCAAACATCGCCTGTTTAAATCCGCGGTTGAGGCGGTTGACCGCGCCCTTTGCTATGCCTACCGTGACCGGCGCGTCAAAAAACGCGAATTCCGTCAATTGTGGATTGCCCGCATCAATGCGGCCGCCAAACAGAATGGAACAAACTACAGTCGCTTGATCAGCGGGCTGGCTCAAAACTCGATCGAATTGGATCGCAAGGTTCTGTCGAATCTCGCCATCGTTGATCCGAGCGCCTTCGCTGCGGTGGTCAAGGCTGCAAATCAGGCAAACTGAAATGGAACGAGAGCTGCTTGAGCTCAAACAGGAAGCTGAAGAGGCGTTGGCCCAGGTGACCGGCGCCGATCAGCTGGAGGCGTTCCGGGTTAAGTTCCTCGGTCGCAAAGGCGGGCTCTTAACCGGCATCCTCCGCCAATTGGGTCAGGCTGCGCCTGAAGATCGGCCGCGACTCGGGCAGTTGGCCAACGACATCAAGCTTGGTCTTGAATCAAGCGTTGACGAAAAGAAGGCTCAGCTTGTCGCCTCAGTTGGTACTGGAGGCGGCGGAACCGACTACAGCCTGCCGGGGCGTTATCTGTCCTTCGGCAAATCGCACCCCGTCACCCAGGTGATGGAGGAGATCTGCTCGATCTTCGTGGGGCTTGGTTTTGCCGTGGCAGAAGGCCCCGACGTTGAAACCGATCACTACAATTTCGAAGCGCTCAATATTCCCAAGCACCATCCTGCCCGGGATATGCACGACACCTTCTATGTCTCGGAGTCGCTCCTGCTCCGTACCCACACCTCTCCCATGCAGGCGCGGATCATGGAACGCCAGGACCCGCCCTTGCGCTATGTCGTGCCGGGCAAGGTGTATCGGTGCGATTCCGACATGACCCACACGCCCATGTTCCACCAGGTGGAAGGGCTGCTTGTCGACCGGCAAGTTTCCTTTGCCGATCTCAAAGGCGTGTTGACCAGTTTCACTCACAAGATATTTGAGCGTGAGCTGCCCTTGCGCTTCCGGCCGAGTTATTTTCCTTTCACCGAACCAAGCGCCGAAGTGGACGTTGCTTGCGTCATCTGCGGCGGCAGCGGCTGCCGGGTGTGCAAGCGGACCGGTTGGCTGGAAATTCTCGGCTCAGGTCTGATTGATCCGGAGGTGTTGAAAATGGTCGGCTACGATCCGGACATCTATTCCGGGTTCGCCTTTGGTCTTGGCGTTGAACGGATCGCGATGCTGAAATATGGCATCGACGATATTCGGTTGTACTACGAAAACGATCTCCGCTTTCTTTCCCAATTTTAGGTTAAAGTCAGCTGCCACACTTTTTGTGTTTTGTGTTTGGTGTTTTGTGTTCTTGCTGATGCTGAGCTTGGGGCAAGGGAAGGCTGCCATCATGGCGACAGAAACGGTTTCTCCGCATACACCCATGCGCCTTTTTTGCCTTTCGGGTGCCCGGCCGACGCTGTTTTTGCCTTGACGGAGCGCATTAAGCCGGGTTTGCCCGCCCTAAACGCCGCATCATTTTCTTTTGTCGCAGGGATGAATTTATGAAATTCACGTTGAGCTGGCTCAATCAATTCATAGCCACTGATGGGCTTACCATCGCCCAGATCGCCGACAAGCTGACCATGCTGGGGCTTGAGGTGGACAGCGTGACCCCGCTGTTTGCCGATTTGGAGGCGGTGTTGACCGCCAAGGTCGAGACGGTCGAGCGCCATCCCGATGCCGACAAGCTGACCGTTTGTGCGGTTGATACCGGGACCGAGACCATCCAGGTGGTCTGCGGCGCGCCCAATGTCCGGCCGGGCATGGTGACCGCCATCGCTCTTCCCGGAGTCAAGCTACCGGACGGCACCAAAATCAAGAAATCCAAGGTTCGGGGCGTGGTCTCGATGGGAATGCTCTGCTCGGCGCGCGAGCTTGGGTTGAGCAACGATCATCAGGGCTTGATGGAACTGGAGGGCCAGTTGGCCGCGGGCATGCCCCTGGTGGATGCGTTAAAGTTGCGCGACACCATGATCGAGGTCGACCTGACCCCCAACCGTGCAGATTGCGCCAGTGTCCGCGGCATTGCCCGTGAAGTCGGCAGTTTTGCCCTGGCCGTGCTCAAGCCGCTGGTGAGCTCGGTCACCTCGCTGACCGGCCGCAACACCGGCTTTGAGGTGGTCATCGAGGAACCGGACCTGTGCCCCCGCTATGCGGCGCGAAAACTGACCAATGTGAGCATCGGCCCCTCTCCGCTCTGGATGCAGCAACGGTTGAACGCCGTTGGCATGCGGCCGATCAACAATATCGTCGACATCACCAACTATGTCATGCTCGAGTGCGGCCAACCGATGCATGCCTTTGATTTTGAAACCTTGCGCGGGCAGAAAATAGTGGTCCGCCGGCCCCGGGCCGGGGAAACCAGCCTGACGACCCTGGATGGCAGCGCGCGCCAGTTGGATGCGGATATGCTGTTGATTTGCGATGCCGAACGGCCGGTGGCCGTCGCCGGGGTCATGGGCGGTTTGGACACCGAGATCACTGCCGCCACCACCACCATTTTGCTTGAATCGGCCTGCTTTAACCCGATTTCAATCCGGCGTACCGCCCGGAAGCTGGCAATCCCCTCCGAAGCCTCCTATCGTTTCGAGCGGGGCGTTGATCGGAATCTGGCCGACAGCGCCTTGGAACGCGCCGTCAATCTGATCGTCGAACTCACCGGCGCTAAGGCTGACCCGGATGGTATTGACGCCTTTCCCGGCAAAACTCCCCCCCTGCTTGTGCCCCTGCGGGTGGACCGGGTCTGCAGTCTGCTGGGTGCGGAGCTCAGCGGTGATCAAATACAACAATATCTGACCAGCATCGAATTTAGGGTCCGCTCCCTTGACGCCACGACCTTGGAGGTCGAAGTGCCCAGTTTCCGGGTCGATATTGAACGGGAAATCGATTTGGTCGAAGAGGTGGCCCGCCTGGTCGGCTATAACGCCATCCCCACCTCGCAACCGGTTATCCGGATGGATTCCCCTAAGCAGGACCCCTTGCGTTCTCTGCGCCAAGAGACGGTTCGGGTCTTGTGCGCCCAGGGATTTTTTGAGGCCATCAATTATAGCTTCGTGGCCGAGTCCCACCTTGATCTCTGCCGTCTGGCCGAAAACGACCCCCGGCGCAAGGTCACCAGGTTGCTCAATCCTCTTTCCGAGGAATTGGGCATCATGCGCTCGTTGCTGCTGCCCGGCCTGCTGGAAAATGTCCGCCGCAACATCAATTTCCAGCGCCCGGATATCCGTCTGTTTGAGAC
>WRKE01000140.1 GCA_009778235.1 Pseudomonadota bacterium | reverse complement strand
GGCGACGTATCCGCCGAAATTGGTGCAGAAGGTGCGGGTCTGGTCGTCGTATTTGGCGGTGCGGATGAAAAAGGTCGGGTCATAGATGATGGAACAGATATCCTGCATGATCTCATTGTGTACTTCAACCCGAACTCCTACCTCGATGCCGCGCTGCGATACCCGGATGTTGTTGCGGCCGGCAATGGCGGCAACCCATTCGGCCCCGGCCCGGCCAGGGGCCAAAATGACAAAATCGGCGTGGTAGGTGGCCTGGTCCGTTACCACGCCGGTCACCCGGCCCTGGCGGACCAGGATATCCCGGACCGGATCGGCATGAAGGAAACGAACCCCTTGCTGCTCCATGTGGCGGACCATGGCCTCGATGTGCCGGGGCAGGTTGTCGCTGCCGAGGTGTTTTTGTTTGATCAGCAACAGCTCGATGCCGTTTTTGCGTGCCTCCTGGCGGATGGTCCGGGCTTTCTCCATATCGGTGGGATAGGCTTGACCGTCCATGCCAAAGCGATTGAAGATCGATTCGGTTTCGTCGATCAGGGCGCAGGCGTCGGCAAAGCCTAAGAACTGAGTCAGGTCGGTTTTGCCCAGTTTATGGATGAAGTTGAGTTTGCCGTCGGAGAAGAGACCTGCGCCGCCAATGCCGCAGAGGATGTTGCAGGGCTGGCAATGGGCGCAGCCTTTTTCTCCGATCGGGCAGGCGCGTTTCAGGGAAGGCTTGCCCTTCTCGATCAGCAGGATGCGCAGCGAAGTGTGCTCGCTTAAGTGGTAAGCGGCGAACAGCCCAGCCGGGCCTCCACCGACAACGATCACGTCGTAATGCTGACAGGCAGAAGTCGGGGCCATGGCGCTCCAGGTGGTGCTGGGAAAAGTGGTTTGCTGTTGCGGTCGGTTGCCCATGGTGGGTGGTTTCGCGGGCGTTATGCTTGGCTTCTTTTTGTTCTGCCATATTTTTTTCAAGAAGACCATTGAATTGTTCCGTGGCCGGGCGGCTGGCGGCAATCTGAAAAAAGAGGGAACGATGGCGGGAAAGCGCTGAAAAGGGCTGCTTGTCGCCCTGTCGGATTATGCAGGTCTTTTTAAAGGAGAGAGTGCTTGGGGCCGCGCTTGCCGGGATGGAAGGCCGGAAAGAGAGAAGAAAAACGTTGAACCTGAAACCAGGCTATGGTCCACTGAAGACAGGCGAGAGTCGCCATTGGGGCAGCGAGACGGAAGGGATTGGAATGCAATGAAAGATGACAGCAACCTGGTATGGATCGACCTGGAGATGACCGGGTTGAATCCTTCGGCCGACAGGATTCTGGAGGTGGCGACGGTAGTGACCACCTCCCGCCTGGACATTCTGGCCGAGGGGCCGGTCATCGCCATCCATCAGCCGGAAGAGGTGCTCTCTGCCATGGACGCCTGGAACCGCAAGCACCACCGCGAATCAGGCCTGCTCAAGCGCGTGCGCATGAGCCCCTATACCTGCCGCCGGGCAGAGCTCGAGACCCTGGAGTTCATGAAACAGTGGGTAGAGCACCGGGTTTCGCCCATGTGCGGCAATTCGGTCTGGCATGACCGCCGGTTTTTAGCCCGCTTCATGCCGGAATTGGAACACTACTTCCACTATCGCAATATCGACGTCAGCACCCTCAAGGAACTGGTCCAGCGCTGGGCGCCGGAATTGCCCCGGTTCACCAAGGAGTGCCGGCACCTGGCCCACGACGATATCCGGGAATCCATCGCCGAACTCAAACACTACGGCGATTTTTTCTTAAAGAAAGAGCTCTGAGATTCCGCCCATCCCTTCTCTGTCGCCAGGGAGCGGGGCGGCCCACACTGCTGCCGCACCCCGGCTGTCCGCGTTCGCTTACCCACCGACCTTCACCTGCCAGATTTTCTCGGCATATTCCTTGATGGTCCGGTCGCTGGAGAATTTGCCCATCCTGGCCACGTTGAGGATCGATTTTTTGGTCCAGGTGGCGCGATCGGTGTACATCTTGCCCACCTGGCGTTGGCACTGGAGGTAGGATTCCAGATCGAGCAACTGCAGATAAGGATCGTTTTCATTGAGGAGGTCGTTGACCAGCGGCTGGAACAGTTCGGTGTTACCGCTGCTGAACACGCCGTTGGCTATCGCCTCGATGATGGCCCGCACCTCGGGATTGGTTTCGTAAATCTGCCAGGGCGTTCGCGACTTGCACTTCTTTTCGTATTCCGCCTCTGGAGCGGTCATGCCGAAAATAAAGATATTCTCCGCTCCCACTTCTTCGCGGATTTCGATATTGGCGCCGTCGAGCGTGCCGATGGTCAGGGCGCCGTTGAGGGCGAACTTCATGTTGCCGGTACCCGAGGCCTCGGTCCCGGCGGTGGAAATCTGCTCGGAGAGATCGGCGGCGGGAATGATCCGTTCCGCGAGCGAGACGCTATAGTTGGGAATGAACGCCACTTTCAGCCGGTGGCCGATGCGGGGATCGTTGTTGACCACGCCCCCGACCGAGTTGATCAGTTTGATGATCAGTTTCGCCTTGTGATACGAAGGCGCGGCCTTGCCGGCAAAGATGACGGTTCTGGGCGTGATCGGCTCATCGGGGCGGGTGATCAGCCGCTGGTAGAGGTGAATCACATGCAGCACATTCAAAAGCTGCCGCTTGTACTCGTGAATGCGTTTGACCTGGATGTCGAACAGGGTGTCCGGATTCACCTCGATGCGGCAGTCGGCGGCAATGATCTTGGCCAACCGTTCTTTGTTGGCCAGTTTGACCTCCTGCCACCGCTGGTGAAAGGATGGATCGTCGCTGTAGACCTCCAGGCCGCGCAGTTGGTCAAGATCCACGACCCAGTCGTAGCCGATTTTTTCCCCGATGATCTGGGCAAGCCTCTGGTTGCATTTGAGCAGCCATCGGCGCGGGGTGATGCCATTGGTCTTGGAGTTGATTTTTCCGGGCCACATTTCGTCGAAATTGCGGAAGAGATAATTCTTCAGCAGTTCGGAATGGAGCGCAGCCACCCCGTTGACCGAATGGCTGCCGACAATGGCGAGATTGGCCATGCGCACCCTCTGCACCGGGCCTTCCTCAATCAGGGACATTTCCTGAATTTTCCTCATGTTGCCGGGAAAGCGCTGGGCCACCTCGTCTAGAAACCGCCGGTTGATCTCGTAGATGATCTCCAGGTGGCGCGGCAGCACCCGCCCCAGCACATTGACCGGCCAGGTCTCAAGGGCTTCGGGCATCAGGGTGTGGTTGGTGTAGGCAAAGGTCTTGACGCAGATATTCCAGGCCTGTTCCCAGCTTAAGCCTTCAACATCGAGCAAAAGCCGCATCAGTTCAGGAATGGCGATGGCCGGATGGGTGTCGTTGAGCTGCACTGCCACCTGGTTGGGAAAATCGTCAAAGGTTTCGTTATCCTTGCGATAACGGCGGAGAATGTCCTGGAAGGTGGCGGCAACGAAGAAATACTGCTGTTTAAGGCGCAGTTCTTGACCCTCGCTGATATCGTCGCTGGGGTAGAGCACCTTGGAAATCGTCTCGGACTTGACCTTGCTTTCCACCGCGCTGATGTAGTCGCCGGCATTGAAGGAGCGCAGATCCAGCTCGCGCGAGGCCTTGGCCCGCCACAGGCGCATGTTGATGACGTGGTCGTTGTTGAACCCCGGCACCAGCATGTCGCAGGCCATGGCCATGACGATTTCGGTGTTGATCCAGCGGGCGCGCAGGCGGCCTTTCTTGTCGGTGGAGGTGGTGACATGACCGTAAAATTGGACCGGATACATGAACGAGGTGCGCTCATACATCCAGGGAGATCCCAGCCGCAGCCAACTGTCCGGGGTCTCGACCTGGAAGCCGTCGACGATCTTTTGGTTGAACAGGCCGAAATCGTAGCGGATACCGTAGCCATAGGCCGGTATCTTCATGGTGGCGATCGAATCCATGAAACAGGAGGCCAGCCGGCCGAGGCCACCGTTGCCCAGGGCCGCGTCCTCTTCGCATTCCCGCAGCCGTTCCAGTTGGTAGCCTAATTGCTCCAAGGCCTGAGTGACTTCATCCATCAGGCCCATGTTGATGATGGCATTGCCGAGCGAGCGGCCGACCAGAAATTCAAGCGAGAGATAGTACACCCGCTTCATCTTGCCGGCATAAAAGGTTTTTTGGGTCTTGATCCATTTTTCCATCAACACGTCGCGTAGGGCGTAGGACAAGGCGCGGTAGACATCCGGGTCGCCGGCCCGGTCCGGATCACGGCCTTGGAAACTCATCAGGTGATGCTGAATGCATTTTTTGAAGTCCTCAACCCCGGTTCCCTGGAAAATTGAGGAATAGGCATGATGGTTGGCGGGATCGATGGCCATCTGATCCATGGAAATCTCCTGGGGACAGTCGGATAGAGTGAGAGCAATCAAATGAATGACCGGAATGGACAAGTTATTGTACCGGATAAACGCCAAGGCGGCAAATGAGGTTTCGGCATGGTGGGATTTTACCGGCGCACCAAGGCGGCGTTGGGGGCTTGCCCAGGGAATTTGATATAATTTTCTATTGTTAATGCAAAAAATATTTATATTTTTTCATTAAAATTCAATATGTTCCTATCGTGACCTGCCGTATTGGCAAGAGGAGATGGTATGAGACGGGCAAGAGGAAAAGATATGGGATGGGCAAGAACAATCCGGAAAAACAGCCGCTCGATTTTTTTGGAGTGTTTCCATCGGGAGGTTTTTGGCGGGATGGGTGCCGATCGCTTTGCTGGCGAAAATGTTTTCTTGATGTGGGGGCAGGGTGCGGCTGGTGCGGGAAAGGAAATAAAAAAGGGTCAGCCAAGATGATCGTCTCAGCTAACCCTATGATTATTTACTGGTGCGAAGGGAAACAATCAACGTAAATTTCGGAAACAGTATCCGATTATTTAGGAATACAACCGCGTGAATCACGGAGTAGATGTGTCTTTCGTTCTCGAAACGCAAAAAAATAATCTTGATTCGCCGACTGATTATCGGTCGTACAGTCGCCTTGAGAATCAAGGCGGTGAGA
>WRKE01000139.1 GCA_009778235.1 Pseudomonadota bacterium | reverse complement strand
CGGCCTGGGCACCGGCGAGCTGCTGGTCCCGGCCCTGGTCGAGGAAGGGCTCACCCCAGAGGAGGCCCGCCGCTGCTGCTGGTATTTCGATTCCAAGGGTCTGGTGGTCAAGGACCGCTCCGACCTCAACAGCTACAAACGGCAGTATGCCCACGACCATCCGTCAGTGGCCGACTTTCACGAGGCGGTCCAGATCCTGGGGCCACAGGCGATCATCGGCGTCTCTGGTCAGCCCCGGCGGTTCACCCCTGAGATCTTGGAGACCATGGCCCGGATCAATGAGCGGCCGATCATCTTTTCCCTGTCCAACCCGATCAACAAGTCCGAGTGCACCGCCGAGGAGGCCTATACCTGGACCGGCGGACGGGCCATCTTCGCCAGTGGCAGTCCCTTTGCCCCGGTGGTCACCCACGGCCAGACCTTTTATCCGTCCCAGGGCAACAATGTCTATATCTTCCCCGGTATCGGCCTGGGGATTACGGCCAGCGGCGCCACCCGGGTCACCGACGAGATGTTCCTCACCGCTGCCCGGGCCATCGCCCAGAATGTTTCCGAGCAAGACCTGCAAGGCGGCAGGGTGTATCCGCCTCTGCCGCGTATCCGCCAGGTGTCGCTCGACGTGGCGGTGGCGGTGGCTGAGCTGGCCTATGCGGGCGGCCTGGCCACCAAGCCTCGGCCGGAAGATCTGGCTGAATCCATCCGGGGCTTGATGTTCGAGCCGGTGTACCGGAGCTACGTCTGACCGGTTGCCTGGTACCTTTTGAAATCCCGGCAGCCTGCATCAGAACGACAAGATATCCGTTATTGGGAGCACAAATGTACATCTCGAAAAAGTGGCGACTGAACAATTCTCTCCGCCAAGGCGAGGGCACGTGCTGATTGCGCGGGCCAATCGGCTGAAGCCGATCGCTCTCCCATTCTCCGCAAGAAAGCCTCTTATCACCCTTTCCGCCGTCGTCGCTGCTTTGTGGTGCTCCGTTTCCATCAGCAACGCCGCAACGCTGACATGGACGGGCGCAGGCGGTACGACTGACTGGTTTTATCCAGCAAATTGGGGCCAGACGGTTGTTCCGCCCAGACCGCCTGTGGCGGGCGACATCATATACATTGGAACCAATACCGCCGGCGCCGCTAGTGATGGCACCGTCGTCATGGGCCCGGGCAGTGGAGCGGGGAACACTCTCTATCTCGGGTACACACCTGGAACGACGGGCGACCTGACGGTTCAACAGGGGGGAAGTCTCACTCTTTCGAGTACCCTGACTCTTGGACAGCAAGGAACCGGCACGCTGAACATTGATGGCGGGTCGGTCACTGCCAGCAAAATTAATATCGGTTATTTCAGCGGCACGGTCACGGGGCTTGGCGTGCTCCAAATCACCAACGGCGGCGTTCTGACCACCACGAGCGGCTCGGCCAATTATGTCAGCTATACGCCTACCGCGGCCACGACGGTGAGCGCACCCAGCACGGTTTTGATCGATGGAGAACACTCGGCGTGGTATGCGAGCAGCACCGTGACCCTCGGGGCGGGGTCTGGCGCCAGTTTTGCCACACTGACTGTCCAGAATGGCGGGCTCCTCTATATTGGCGGAAACTTGGGCAGCAACTACGGCCTGGAGCTTGCGAGCGGCGTGACTTCGACCGCCGATGTGACGATTACCGGGCCAGGATCGACGATCAACTCAACGCCCGGAATATTCGTCGGAGGCGGGGGAACCGCGAATGTATCGGTTCTCAATGGAGGAACACTACTGACCAGTTCCGCCGTCAACGATTACGACTATATCGGACAGAATACGACGTTGGCTGGCGATCGTTCGGTGGGGCACGTGGTCGTTGATGGCGCGGGCTCCTCGTGGACCAGCAACGTGGGGATCGCGGTGGGCTACACCGGCATCGGCACGCTGACGATCAGCAACGGAGCGACCGTTACAAACACATCTGACAGCTATATCGGCGCCACGCGCGGCACCTCGGGCGGTACGGATGCGCTCTATGCAGTGCATGGCGAGGTCTTGATTACCGGCGCGGGCTCGATTTGGACGACAGGAACCCTCGATATAGCCGCGCAGAGCGGCGCCGAGGGCATTCTCACCGTAGCTGATGGCGGAATTCTTAAGACGACGGATAGCTATGGTGTCCATGTCGGCAATGACGGACTTGGCGTCATCAATATTGGCGCCCCTGTTGATCAGGCTCCGGCCGCGCCAGGCTACATCGACACAAGTGACATTCACTTGATCAGTGCCGCCAACAGCGTGATCAACTTCAATCATACCGCGACTGACGCCGACAACTATACGTTCTCGCCGCCTCTATCAGGTAACGGTACCGTCAACGCGCTGTCAGGCGTGACGGTGCTGACCGGTGTCGGCAGCGACTATTCTGGCACCACCACTGTTTATGATGGCGCCGTGCTCGCCGCTGGCGCCGCCAACGTCTTCAGCCCCAATTCCGATTATTTTCTGCAAGACCCCGGCACCCTGGACCTGCGCGGTTCCAGCCAGACCGTCGGTAGTGTGACCAACGCCGGCGTGGTCAACATGGGGACCGCCACCGCGCCGGGCACGGTGCTCACCGTCAATGGCAATTACGTGGGCAACGGCGGCATCATCGTGTTCAATACCAAGCTTGGCGACGATAGCTCACCGACCGACAAGATGATCGTCAACGGCGCCACCTCCGGGCAAACCGGCATCCAGGTGGTCAATGCCGGCGGCCTGGGCGCACAGACGGCCGGCAACGGCATCGAGCTGGTGCACGTCACCAACGGTATTGCCGATTCCGCCGGCACCTTCAGCCTGGTCGGCCAGGTCTCGGCCGGCGCCTACAACTACAGCCTGTTCCAGAACGGGGTGAGCGACACCGACGGCAATTGGTACTTGCGTTCGACGGGTATGCGTCACGAAGTGGCCATCGCAAGCGGCATCGGCTCGTCGGTCGCCCTTGGCGGCCTGCAATTGATGGGTGATGCCACGGATCACGGCGGCATTGCCTATAAGGGCAACGGCTTCGTCTCGTTCTGCGGCAACGGCACGCAACCTGCCGCCGAGAGTCAGTGCCACGACACCATGATGTGGGGCCGGGTGTTCGGCGAGTACGGCAATCAAGGCGGCGGCTCCAGCGGGGCTGATGGCACGTCGGCCTATGATTACGGGATCTACGGTATCCAGACTGGCGCCGATCTCTACCGCACCGAGAGCAACAAGGCAGGGGTGTATTTCAGCTACGGCCGGATGGACAGCACCATCCGGGGCATCGACGGCGGCAGGGCCGGCGGCTTGGAGTATGACGCCTATGCGATCGGCGGCTACTGGACCCATCTTTACGGCGGCGGCTGGTACACCGACGTCGCTCTTCAGGGAGCGTGGTACGAGAACCTGCGGAGCACGACCAATGGGGTCGGCGTTTTCTCGACCCACGGCACCAGCATCACGGCGCAGGGCGAGGCGGGCAAGTGGATCGGGCTTGGCGATGGCTGGGCTATCATCCCCAAGGCCGGTCTGGTCTATCAGAGCGTCGATATCTCCGATGGCTCGGACGGGGTGGCGTTGATCTCGTTCGGGACGACCAACGAGCTGTATGGCCGGATCGGGACACGGGTGACCAAGGACCTGGCGATGTCCAATCCGCGGGCGATGCAGGTGTATGGCGAGTTGAACGTCTGGGATCAGTTGGGCGACCGGAACGCGAAGACGACGTTCACGAACTTGCAGGGTACGAACCCGACAACGACCTCTTCGATGCTGGGCGGCTCGTGGGCGCAGCTCAAGGCGGGCATCACCGGGCAGGTGACGGAGGAGGTGAGCGTGTTTGTCGCCTTGGACGGCAATGTGGCGCTTGACCACACCGGCTATGCGGTCGGCGGCCGGGCGGGTCTCAAGGTGAACTTCTAGAGCATTTTAATTATTGGACTCCTTGAATTTGTCATCCTCCCCCGTGCCTGAAGGCAGGCAAGGATGGCACTCTTACTTGATGGCATAAAATCCAGCTTGCATATACGATGCCCACAAGACTTCAACGCAAGGGAATCCGATCAATCGCATCAGTTCGAGGTGATCAAGTATCGAGATCGGAAAATATTCCGTGCCGAATCTGGCAATATGGCGCTCAACCTCCTCTGCTGTTTTGCCGTGGTCCCGTTGGTATTTTGCCCATCGCTTCAATCCCAGCCGGATACCCACTTCAGAAAGTGGCTGTATATTTTCAAAGGTAATAAAGACGCCAGAAGGCTTCAGCATCCGAAAACAGTTGCAAACCGCCTGCTTTCTTTCGTCCTCATTGAGGTAATGGTGGCATTGGATTGCCGTGATGATGTCAAACTCACTATCCGCATGGCAAAGACTTTGTGAATCGCCTTCAACAAATGTCACATGCGCGTTGTCTGCAAACTTTTGTCGTGCTATCTTCAACATTTTTGCAGAAGGATCAGCAAGCGTGAATTGTGCATGCGGAAATACTTTGCAAGCATCAGCGACAAGAGATCCTGTGCCGCATCCTGTATCAAGCCAAGCCTTGATCGGCATATCCCATGATACAAGCAATTCGATGATTGATTCGCGAAACATCGGATACAAAGGCATGATCGCCAATACTTCAACATCATAATCTTGAGGTACCATCGGTGTCGTATTGACGTTTGACATATTAATCAGGCCGTTAATTACCGGACGGCAATCTCGAAAGTTTTCATTCAGCACAGCCAGTCAGTGCTAATCGGAATTTTTCTAGGAAAGCCATGTCAGTCCGGCAACTGATCCGACCCCTTTCGAGCCGCTCGACTCCGCTTCCAAGCCCTCGGCGGCCATTTTGTGCCGCCTTGCCCGCCATTGGACGCACTTCACCTGTTTGTGGTCAAGCCTTGCTCGTGTTCTCGGAAAGGATCTGCTCAAACACCTTGCTGTCATGCCGGGCCGCATCGGTCACCGCATAGCCACGAATCAGCTTG
>WRKE01000138.1 GCA_009778235.1 Pseudomonadota bacterium | reverse complement strand
TTGGGTCCTTGTCATGGTATTCATCAACGCCGGATAACCGGACCTCTTGCCCTTTTGTAACAAAATTTAATATATAGCAGACCCAAGGAAAAGAAAACGCCAATCAGTCCATCCATTGTTTTTCCTCCGGTCCCGCCGATGTTCCGGCCCTATCAGCTCAAGCTTCCCCATTGTCACCACCGATATCAGGACCGGTAGTTGCCGGGGCGCCGATGAAATGGACTGCAAAAGCCCTGACCATCGGGTATATCGTTTCCGGGATGAACAAAAAATGCCGACAACAACCGAAAATCCGCTCTACCGGAGGATGCGCCCGACCAAAGCGCCTGCGAATCATGTGGAAAAAACGACCAACCCTTGAAGAAATGCAAGCGGCCTGCACCTCCACCTTGGTGGCAAGCCTGGGGATCGAATTTACCGCCTTGGGGGAGGATTTCATCGAGGCGCGCATGCCGGTGGACCAACGGACCATGCAGCCCATGGGATTACTGCACGGTGGCGCCTCCGCTGCCCTGGCCGAGACCCTGGGCGGGGCCGGTGCCTGGCTCAGCGTTGCCGAGGGTGTGGTCTGTGTTGGCCTGGAAATCAACGCCAACCATATCCGACCGGCTGGCCGCGGCTGGGTTTTCGGCCGGGCCACCCCCCTGCATATCGGCAAGACCACCCAGGTCTGGCAGATTTTGATCCGTGACGGGGCCGGAAAATTGGTCTGCGTGTCCCGGTTGACCGTGGCGGTGCGGCCGGCAACCTTTGGCCCGCCCCGCCCTGGTGGAATCGCCGGTGGACAAGAGGCATGAAGAGGTTTTTCTTATTGCTCCTGTCCTTGCTGGCTGCTCCACCCACCGCCTGGTCAGCGGAGATTCCGGCCACCCCGGTCATGACCCTCTATCGGTTCAACGGTGCCCTTGATATCCCCTACTATGACCTCGCCTCCTTCGGCCGCTCCGGACCAGGCGCGCCGGCGGGTTTTCTGGCGCAAGGCTCCTCCGTGGTCCCCTGTCTGCCCATCCGCGACGGACAGCCACTCACTGACGATCAAGGCGTACCCTATGTTGGCTTTGAGATGGTGGTCGATGCCCGGACCGCCACGCCAGCGGCCACCGCGCACTATACCCAGGTTGCCAGGGAGCGGCAGAGGCTTAAGGTGGTCAACCACCACTGCGAGGCCGGCGTGCGTCAGGTGCTCGATGTCCGCTACCTCCACGCCTTGGACAAGCCGCCGCTCTTTGAACCGCCCCGCGCATCAACGCCTTCTCCGGCGAGTGGGCAAGCCCAGGGCGAGCTGGACCGCATTATCCGCTCTTTCCACAATTCGCCCGCCTGTGCCGGCGTCGGCCAAAGCCTGACCGGGCGCCCCGCTGCCCTGCGCAACGCCTGGAACCGCTTCATCGCCACCTCCCGGCAGACATGGCCCGAGGAAGTACTGCAACGCGCCAGGCATCTGGATTACACCATGCGCACCGCTTTGTTCGAAGCGCATCTGGACCGCGGCTGCTCCGCCTACGGTGCCTGCGAACGCAATATCATTGCGCTTACGGTTCGCAATCGGGGGCTCGAATCCTGCATCCGCAGCCAGGGATGCGCCTTCCCGGGCGATTTCCAGGGGGTTGCCACCAAGGTGTCCCAATACAACATTTGGGACGAGTACCTTGCTCAGGTTTCCGGCCTGACCGCCTGCTACCTGCGCAACGACCTGGCAACGGGAGACAGCGAAGCCAACCAGTACTTCAAGAAACTACAAAGGATGTATGCCCAGAACCTCGCCGACATCCAGCGCATCCTCTATGGAACCGACCAGGACCTGGGCGCTGTTTTTCCCGGCAATTCGCTGGCAGATCTCAAGGGGCTGAAGCACTATTACCATGCTCCGGCAATGAGCAAATGCTTTCCTCAGTACGACCGGGTCGAATACATTACCGGCGCGGTTGCCAGTGAACACCAAAACTTTGCCCTGATCGCCAATACCCGCATTCAGGTGGGTCAAAAGACAACGGGCGGATATTTTTTCCGCCATTTTGCCGTGCGCGAGGAAGCGGGTCGCGATGTGGCCACCATCACCGACGCTTATCCCGGATTCGTCATCGACGCCAGACGGGTGAGCCTTGCGGGGGTGCCGAGCCGGTGCGTCCCCTACGGTATCCCGGGCGGTTGCTCGTTTAAAGAAATAGGGCGGTTTCGCAGGACTCCCCCCTGGGTCAATGCCGGCCAGCCGTTGGCAGTGACCTGTCGGGTCGCCAGCCGGGGAGAACAATGCCAGGCAGGAGGACAGCGGCAGACCGTACAAGTCGGCGGGCCCTGCGACCCTGAAATGCGGCCGTTCGCCGGCATCAAATGATGGCCACCCCAGCCTGGGGACAGCCTTTCTCATCAGGCACGGAAGTATCTTCCGGGGCAGGGAGGTTGCCCCTAAAGGCCGGCGAGGTAGCCCGGCAGCCGCTCGAAATGCCGGCCGACCTCGGAGGGTTGGTGGGCATCTGAACCGGCGCGGAGGGGAATGTTGCGGCACAGGGCCGCGGACACGATCCAATCAGCAGGAAAGGGGAAGCCCCGGTAGTCGAATCCAGAGGTGTTGATTTCGAGCGCCACCTTGTTTGCCTGCATGGAGTCCAGCAGTTCCTCTATTTGCCGCTGGTGGCCGTCATTGAACCGGATGCCGGGGAGGTGGCGCAGGACCGCATCGAGATGGCAGAGGACATCGCAGTCCAAAGTCGTCACCGCTTCGATCAGGGCGTTGAAATAGGCGGTGAGCACCGTATCGATCCCAATGGCAGCCAACTGATCCAGGCTTTGCCGCCGCCTGCTGAGCAGGTTGAGATGGACGTCGTTGTGGCGGTAGAAATGGCACGACACCCCGACGCGCTCGAACGGGTACTCGGTCAGCCGCCTGCGGATGGTTGCCGCCGCCTCAGGATTGAACCCGGTCTCGGCCCCCAGCCGGATGTCAATCACCCCCCGGTATTGTTGTTTCAGCCGTTCTCCCTCCTGGAAGTACAGGGCAAAATCCTCTCCGCTGAGCCAACTGGGCTGTGGATAGCGGATATCGGTCTCCAGGTGTTCGAGGAAGACCAGGGTGGCCAGGCCGCGTCGAACAGCCTGTTCGACATACTCTTCCATCTCGCCGACCGCGTGGTTGCAAAGTCGGGTGTGGACATGTCCGTCCTCGCGGAGGTCAATTGCTGGTGGGGTCATGGGCGATGGGGAAAACCGGGACCTGTTTCAGGCTCAGGCGTTGCCTCGGGGAAAGAAGTGGAGGACGCCGTCGATGTCGGATGTGTCGCAGATGTCTCCGAATTCCATTTCGAAATCGATGAAGGTGTCAAACTCGTTCATTTCGACGGAAAAAGTCGGACCATTCGGCAGATGGTAGATCAAGGTGTTGACCTTGCTGAGGTCGACCTGGTTGGCAAAAATTTTTTTCATGTACGGCTCTTGGTGACAGATAAGGTAACTCTATGCAATTTAGCAGGTTTAGGGGGGAAAATATATAAAATTAACATTTCGGGCGGACACTTTTTGCGGCTCGGTTGGGGCAATGCCTGCACAATTGAGCCTGTCGTCAGCCTGGTTTTCGGATGGTTCCGGCCAGGAAAGAAGGTGAAATTCCGATAAGGTTTGACACCGGTAGAGAGCATGGTAAAATATTTCCTTTTGTGTCCGGCCGGCCCATCAAGGCCGCAAAATCCGACTTTACCCGCATAGCAAGAGGTGCCGCATGGCAATGGATGAATATAGTGATGCTGAATTTGATTTTATCAAGTCCACCGACAAAAATCCCTCCAACATTCTTCCGGAAAAGCTGACGATTAACTCGCGGTTACAGTTCCGCTGCCACCCAGGGGTGAGTTGCTTCACCGCCTGCTGCCACAACATTAAAATCATCCTCACCCCCTACGACATTCTCATCCTGCACAAGCGGCTGGGCATGCAGGCCCATGAATTTATCACCACCTATACCGAGCCGACCTACCTGGAAAAGACCGATATGCCGGGAGTACAAATCAAGCTGGTGGGCGAGAAAAACGGCTGCCCCTTTGTGACGCCTGAGGGGTGCACGGTCTATTCCGACCGCCCCTCGGCCTGCCGCTACTATCCGGTGGGCATGGCCGATTTCCATGAAGGCGGCACCAACGACGCCGCCGAGGAGAAATTTTTCTTCCTGGTCAAGGAGCCGCACTGCAAGGGGCACGAGGAACCCAAGCACTGGACCATCGGCGAATGGCGGGCTGATCAGGGGGTCGATCTGCGCGACGAAATGAACAAGGAATGGCTGCGGCTGGTCATGCGGCGCAAATCCTTCGGCCTCCAGGCCACCTTGAGCGATGCCGCCAAGCGGATGTTTTTCATGGCCTCCACCGATTTGGGCACCTTCCGCAAATTTGTGCTTGAAAGCTCGTTTCTCGACACCTATGAGGTCGATCCCGAGACCTTGGCGAGCATCCAGGACGACGACGTGGCCTTGATGCTGTTTTCTTTCAAGTACCTCGCCAACACCTTGTTCGGGGCGCCGGGCTTGCCCATCAAGGAAGATAAGCTCAAGAACAAGATCGCGGAAATCAGGAAGCGGCAGGACGAGGCGATGCTGAAGGCTGAACAGGAATACGAGGAATTAAAGGCGGAGCGGGACCGCATGCTCCGTGAGCGCGAGGAGAAAGAGAACAGCGCCAAGGCGGAATAGCTGGGGAATCCTCCGGCATCGCAGCAAAAAGGGGCCTGACCGGCCCCTTTTTGTTATTGTTGCCGCAGTTCGGACAAAAACGCCGCACAAAAAAAGCCCTGCCGGTTTGCACCGGCAGGGCTTTCACTTCACGAACAGGATGCTGGTGACCGCTTATTCGGTCTCCAGGGCCTTGGCCCAACCCTTGAGCAGCTTCCAAGACTTATCCACATCCTTCTGCGATTGAGCCATCAACTCGTCCGCCATGGTCGGATTGGACAG
>WRKE01000137.1 GCA_009778235.1 Pseudomonadota bacterium | reverse complement strand
CTCGTCATCCTGGCACATGCCGTACACTTCCGAAGTGGATGGAAAAATCAGCCGCTTTCCATACTTGGCACAATAGCGGACAATCCGCAGATTTTCCTCAAAATCGAGTTCAAAGACGCGCAGGGGGTTGCGGACATACTCGATCGGCGTGGCAATGGCCACCAGCGGCAGAATGACGTCGCATTTACGGACATGATATTCGATCCATTCCCGCATGATGGAGATATCTCCTTCGGTGAAATGAAAATCAGCCTGCCCGATCAGATGGTGAATGCTGTTCGTTCCCAGGTCCATGCCGTGGACTTCGTACCGGCCACTCTCCAGCAGCCGCGCGCTCAGATGATTGCCGATGAAGCCGTTTACGCCCAGGATGAGGACATGTTTCTTGCGCCGGCGTTCGGTCAGATCGCCGGTCAGGCCACCCAAACGCATACCGGCCGACAGGTTCAACTCTTCGGCCAACCGATTGCCGGGCACATACACCCCGTTTTCAACCTGACCGAACTCCACGGTGACCGCATCTTCGCCGCAGGCGATCACCAGCGGATTGGTCGACAGCACGGTTCCTGGCGGGATTTTTTTTGTTTGCGGGGTAACGGCAACCTGCCATAGGATGCACTTTTTGTTGACCAGATAGGTAAAGGCCCCGGGATAGGGCTTGGTGACGGCGCGGACCAGGTTGCGGACCGCCACGGCGCTCTGACGCCAGTCGATTGCTCCATCCCGCGGCTGCCGTCCTCCGTAGTAGCTTGCCTGCGCATGATCCTGGGGAATACGCTCGTTGTCGCCCGCCTTGATTTTGGGCAACTGGTCGTCGAGCAGCGCGGTTGCGGCCAACTCCAGTTTACCGAAAAGTGTCAGAGCGGTGTCGGCATCATCAATCAACACCCGCCGTTGGCCAATGATATCGCCGTCATCGGGTTGCGGGGTCATGTAATGCAGGCTCATGCCGGTTTCCCGCTCGCCGTGGATCAACACCCAGTTCACCGGGCATCGCCCCCGGTAACGGGGAAGCAGCGAACCGTGCAGATTGATGCAGCCTGCGGGCGGAATGGCCAGGATCTCCCGGCTTACCATTTTGCGGTAATAAAAGGAGAACAGAATATCCGGTTGCATCTCTTGGATTTTCTGCACCCACAGCGGATGGTTGATATCCTCGGGCGCATACACCGCGATATTGTTGGCGGCTGCCAGTTCCGCCACCGAGTCGAACCAGACATGTTCGTGAGGGTTGTCGAGGTGGGTGAAGATGGCCTGTATTTCATAGCCATGGGCCAGCAAGGCCCTGATGCCGGCGCATCCGATGTTATGGTAAGCCAAGACGATCGTTTTCATTATATGTTCCTGAATGGTTGTTCAAAAATGTGGTGCTGCAATATATTTGCGGACGGCTGTGTTGGTTATTGTTGTTGTGAGGTTACGGTCCCTGTTCCTCTGATTTCATGGATGAAATACCTGGGCCTGCTGCGGACGTCATGATAGATGCGGCCGATATATTCTCCGAGCAGGCCAAGGGCGATGAATTGGGCGCCAATAAAGACAAACAAGAGGGCAAACAGGGTGAAGACGCCTTCGGCCGCCCACAATGCGCCATACATAATCCGTAACAGCATCAGCAATAGGCCGAAAGCGATGCCGCACAGGGAGATCAGTGCGCCAAAGAAAGAAAGCAGCCGCAGCGGGAAGGTGGACATGGAGGTGAGCAGGTCGTACTGGAGGGAAATCAGTTTCAGGACACTGTACTTGGACTGTCCCTGTTCACGCCGTGCATGCTCGACCGGTATCTCGGTGGTGGTGCCGGCAAAACTGTTGGCCAGAATGGGGATGAAGGTGGAGCGTTCCGAACACTGCAACATGGCCTGGACGATGGTTCGCCGGTAGGCGCGCAGCATGCAGCCGTAATCATGCATCATCACGCCGGTGGCCTGCTGCACCATACGGTTGACCAGGCTGGACGCGACCCGGCGAAAGAAGCTGTCCTGCCGGTTTTTCCGGACTGTGCCCACCACATCGACACCCTGGTCCATTGCCCGGACCAGATTGGGAATCTCCTCCGGGGGGTTCTGGAGGTCGGCGTCAAGGGTAATGACGATCTCTCCTCTGCTCTGCTGCAAACCGGCGAATACCGCCGCGTGCTGGCCGTAGTTCCGGTTGAGGATGATGCCGGTGATCTCCTCGTGCTGATCCGCGGCCGCCAGAATCATGGACCGGGAATTGTCCCGGCTGCCGTCATCCACCAGAATGATTTCAAAGCCGCGTCCTGTGCTCCGGCACGAGGCCAGACAGCGGTCAACCAGCTCGGTCAGGTTGTCTTGTTCGTTATAGACCGGGATGACCACAGAAAGCTCCGGTGAACCATTCATGCGAGCACCTCTTTGATTGCCCGGACCACATCATCGACATCGTCCAGATGCATATCGGGAAACAGGGGAAGAGAACAAAGGCGGTCTGAGTTCCATTCAGTGTCGGCCAGAGCGCCTGCGGGCAGACGCAGGGCTTCCCGGTAGTACCGCTGCAGATGGACAGCCTTGAAGTGGATGCCGGTGCCGATGTTGCGCTTTTTCAACTCCGCCATGAATTGGTCCCTATCCATACCCGTTTTCTGGGTGTCCAGGCGCACCACGAAGAGGTGCCAGGAGTGGCGCATGGGATAGGTGGGCGGGATGAGTGGCAGAACTTCAGGTACATCCTCCAGCAGGGCAAGGTAGCGTTCCGCCAGCGCGGTCCGTTTCTCGATAAAGGCATCGAGCCGGCTCAATTGCCCCAAGCCCAAAGCCGAGGCCATATCGGTCAGATTGTATTTGAATCCCGGTTCCAGCACCTCGGCCTGGGGAGAACGGCCCTGCATGGTCCGGTCAAAGGCATCCATGCCCAGGCCATGGAATTTCAACCGGCGGATACGTTCGAGAAGACCGGCGTCATCGGAACAGAACATCCCGCCTTCGCCGCAGGTCATGTTTTTAATGGGATGAAAGGAAAATAGAGCGGTTCCCTGCTGGCCGATTTTCTTTCCTTGGTATTCGGTCCCCGCAGCGTGGGCGGCGTCCTCAATCAGAGGGATATGGCGTGCGGATGCCAGCTGGCGCAACGGTTCCAGATCAACGGCCGCACCGGCAAAATGGACCGGGATGATCGCCCTGGTCCGCTCGGAAATAAGGGGCTCAATGGTTTGGCGGGAAACCATCAGGGTGTCGCGGTCGATATCGGCGAATACCGAGGTCGCTCCGAGGAGCCGCAGCAGATTCACGGTCGAAACCCAGGTAAGCGAGGGGGTGATGACTTCGTCGCCCGGTCCGATGCCCATGGCGACCAGCAGAAGGTGCATGCCGGCGGTGGCGGAGTTCAGGGCCACGGCATCCTGCGCCTGGCAGTAGCCGGCAAAGGCCTGTTCAAATGCGGCGGTCTTGGCCCCAGTGGTGATCCAGCCGGAGCGCAGGACCTCGGCAACCGCCTCTATTTCCGCTTCGGAGATAGAGGGTTTTGAAAACGGCAGAAATTGTGATCGCATTCTTTTTTCTTGTATCTTGGGTTATCGGTTCGCTGGCCGCGACATTGTATCCGTGTACACATTGACAGGGAAGAATGGGCGGGCCTTTTCGTGCTTGTCCTTCACTATGGTTTGGTTCGAGAGTTTTTTTATTTCGGCCCAGCTTGCCGTCGTTATTCACCTCTCCGAATCCATGCTGATCGTCTGTTGCGGCGGCGGTTTGTCAAGTCCGTTCAACATTGCGGCGGCTCCCTGTGTTCGTGCCCAGCCGGTTTGGCGCAGTCGGCGCAGGGGGCGAACCCGGCTTCGCGGGCGATCCCGGCGTTGCTGAATTCAAGCCGGCATTTCGGGTTGTGATAATGGATGCAGCCCGGCAGGTGGAACAGGCCGGTGGTCGGGTCGGCACGGATGGGAAGGACATGCGCACCGTTGTCCGTGACAGGTGGCGTTTTCGGCCGCAACCTGGCGAAGATGTCGATGATCAGACGGACCATTCGCCGCCAGACAGGCAGGAACAGATGGGCGTGCAGATCTTGAAAAAAATGGATGATCCACTCTGGCGCCAGGGGACGCTCCAGGTATACCCGCCGGAAGAGGTACAGGGCCAGCAGGAAAAAGAGAACATTCGTCAGCCACATGCCCGGAACCAGAGGAAGGATGCCGGCTTCACTGATGTTTTGGCAGACGGTCAGAGTGATGTAGTAGCCCACAAAGACGAGCAGGCCCAGGGGCAGGCCCACGGCGCGCCGGCCCGGAGCGGCCTGCAATCCCAGCGGCAGGCCAATCAGGCTGAGGATGAAGCAGCCGACCGGCAAGATCAGGCGATAGTGGTATTCGCCCAGGTACATCCGGCTGACTTTTGAATCCGGCGGCAGCTTGGCCGCGGCGGCAAGCAGTTGCTCCTGACTCATGGCGCCGCGGCTCTGGTTGGTGACATCCTCTTTGCCGATACGGGTGGGAGGCTGGAGGGAGACCTGCAATTGATAGTGGGCAAAACGGATCACCTGGTTGTCCGTCCCCTCGTTGTTGTGGATAGTGCCGTCGTTGAGGACCACCGTCACCCGCATCCGATCCATGTCAGCTTCCAGGTGGCCGGACTTGGCCACGGTGATCAGCGGCTGGGTTCTGCCCCGCATGTCGGAGACGTAGACCCCGTGCCATTGCTGCTGGTCGTCGATCTGGTCGACATAGAGCACGATCTCGCCCAGGGCCTCGGTGAATTCCTTGTCTTTGAGCCCCTTGTCGATTTTCTCCTTGGCCAGTTGAAACATCAACTGCTTGACGCCCAAGGCCCCGGCCGGGATCAGGCTGGCCGCGAAAAATCCGGTCAGACAGGCGATGGCGGCGGCGATGAGCACCACCGGCGGCAACATCTGTTTGAGGCTGACGCCGCAGGCCTTGAACGCCAGGATTTCATGGTC
>WRKE01000136.1 GCA_009778235.1 Pseudomonadota bacterium | reverse complement strand
GCCCTGTCAACGAACAGAAAGTGGATTCTTTTTCTGGCGGCGGCCCCCATTGCCATTTTTGCCAATATTGTCCGGCTGACCGGAACGGCCGGGCTTGCCAGTGTTTATGGGGAAAAAGTGGCGCAAGGCTTTCTGCATGACTTTTCAGGGATGTTTGTTTTCATTATCGGCTTGCTCATGCTCATATTCACCAGCAAACTGCTGCATAGTCGGAGATAGCCAGGAAAGCGCGAGGTTCTGATCTCACTTGTGCAACCCTCACGGTTGCTTACACTGTCACTCTGTGGCGGCGCGAGAGCTTTTGTTTGACGGACAGCTTGATTTGGCCTATACTGTATCTTAATGAATTCAATAGCCAATTATCTCACCATCGATGTTGAAGACTATTTTCAGGTATCCGCTTTCGAGGATATAATCCGGCCAGCGAGTTGGGATGGCATGGAGCACCGTGTGGTACACAACACCGAAAAGGTGCTTGCCATCCTGGCGGAATTCGACACCAAGGCAACGTTTTTCATTGTCGGTTGGGTGGCGGAGAAATTTCCGCACATGGTCCGCGCCATTCATGCCCAGGGGCACACGATTGGCTGTCACAGCTACTGGCACCGCAAAATATACAACCTCTCGCCGGAAGAATTCCGTGCAGACACCGCCCGGGTCAAGTCAATCCTGGAAAATAGTATCGGTGAGCCTGTGCTCGGCTATCGCGCTCCCAGTTATTCGATCACTGAGAAATCCCTGTGGGCGCTCGACATCCTCAAGGAGCTGGGCTTTACTTACGATTCCTCGATCTTTCCCATCTATCACGATACCTACGGCATTCCCGGTGCGCCCCGCTTTGCCTACCACCATCCCAACGGCCTGCTTGAATACCCCATTTCCACTGTCCGCATGTTGGGTGGGAATCTGCCGATTGCAGGCGGCGGTTATTTCCGCCTGTTTCCCTACGGAGTCAGCCGCTTTTTTTTGCGATCACTCAACAGAGGCGAGAAGCAGCCCTTTGTCTTTTATCTGCATCCCTGGGAAGTCGATCCTGACCAGCCCCGCATGCGCCAGGCCAAATGGCTCTCCCGTTTCCGGCATTACAACAACCTGGAGACCACTGCCGCCCGGCTCCGCCGGCTTTTATCCGATTTTTCCTTCACGCCCTTGCCCGTTCCCGTCGCCTGAGACGTCATGGCCATGGAAATTCGCGTAGCCCAAGAAAGTGATCAACCGGCATGGGATGCGTATGTGCGCCATCATCCCGAGGGGCTTGCCTATCACCAGTTCGCCTGGAGGCTGGCGATCAACAAGGCCTATGGTTTTGCTGGCTGTTATCTCTTGGCTGAGGAGCAGGGGCGGGTGAGCGGGGTGTTGCCGCTTATTCTTTTTCCCGCGCCATTCTTTAAGAAACGATACATCTCGCTGCCTTTTTGCGATGTCGGCGGGGTGCTTGCCGACAATGCCTCTGTGGCGGCCGAGCTTGCTGAGCAAGCCATCTCGCTGGCACGGGGCAACGGGATTGAACGAATCGAGATCAGAGCAACATGCTGTCCTGGCGAGAGCGGCGGGTTGGCGTGTGTCTCGCGGAAGGTGCGCATGGTGCTTGATCTGCCCGGTGATGCGGCAACATTGTTGGCCGGATTGAAGGCCAAGTTACGCAGCCAGGTGAAGAAACCGATGCGGGACGGGTTATCTGCCCGTGTCGGCGGATTGGAGCTGTTGGATGATTTTTATGCTGTTTTTGTCCGCAACATGCGCGATCTCGGTTCCCCGGTCCACAGCCGGCGCTGGATCGCGGCGGTGCTGCAAGGCTACGGGCAGCAGGCAAGGATTGCGGTGGTTTACACCCCTGAAGGTCAGCCCGCGGCGGCAGGGGTGATGCTGCTGCATCCCGCGGTTGTTTCGAACCCGTGGGCCTCCTCGCTGCGCTCCTGCAAACACCTGAACCCGAACATGCTGTTGTACTGGACCATGCTGTCGTTTGCGGCGGATAACGGTTTTCCCTGTTTCGATTTCGGACGATCGACCCCAGGCGGCGGCACCCATAAATTCAAGCAGCAGTGGGGCGCCAGAGAGGTTCCCCTGCACTGGACGGAATTGCTGAGTGCGCAAGTCCTGCAAACCGGGACGGGTTCCTCTCCCTTGCGGGCCATTGCGGAAAAGCTCTGGCAACACCTTCCCCTCAACCTGACGGCATCCCTAGGGCCATATGTCCGCCGCCATATCCCGCTGTGAGCATGAACATGGATTTTTCTGTCATTATTCCGGCAAAGAATGAGCAAAAGTATCTGGGCCTTTGTCTCCAGTCGCTCTCCCAACTTGACTATCCGCGGGAAGCCTATGAAGTGCTGGTGATCGATAACGGCTCAACCGATAAAACGGTTGAAATCGCACAGCAATATGGAGCGCAAGTTTTTGTTCGCCCGGAATTGACCATTGCCGGTTTGCGCAACTTAGGGGCCAGTCATGCTCAAGGGCGATTCCTGGTCTTTCTTGATGCGGATTGCACTGTAGTTTCCGATTGGTTCACCGCGGCTTCTGGGTGGCTGGAGCAGGCGGATGTCTGCTGTTTCGGCGGTCCCCCAGAAGTTCCGGAAGAGGGCACGTGGGTGCAGCATACATGGTTCATGGTGCGAGGCAAGCACCACCTGGTCGAGGATGTCGAGTGGCTTGAATCGATGAACATGTTTGTCCGCAAGGAAATTTTTGATCGGGTACATGGTTTTGACGAAACATTGACCACCTGCGAAGATTATGATTTGTCGCTCCGTTTGAGGCCATACGGCCGCATCGTTGCGGACAAGAGGATCAGGGCGGTGCATCATGGTGAGGCAGCCACGCTTGGCCATTTTTTTCGTAAAGAATGCTGGCGCGGGGTCAGTAATATTTCCGGCCTGATTCGTCACGGATTCCGTCTTCGAGAATTGCCGAGTTTGTTCGCGCCAGTCGCCTTCCTGCTGTGCCTGGTGGTCACAATAGTTGCCCTGGCAGTCTCTGTTGCCAAGGGAGGATGGCCGGCGATCTGTTTTTTTGTCGTTTTTCTCTTGGGTTGGCAGGCGCCGATTTTTTTGCTGGCCATGCTGAAAGGGAAGACCAGCCCCTCCTGCCAACAGCGCCTCGGACTGTATCTGTTGCTTAACGTTTATTTTATGGCCCGGGGAGTGGCTTTGCTGCGGGGGTGGCGCAGATGATCTTTACTTGCCGATTCTGTGGACGTTCTTTTTATGCGCCCTCCTGAGACTGACGTTGCCGATGCCCAGGCGGTTTTGACGCCGCAGGGTAGACAACTGGGCACTTCTGTTACGTGGCCTTGACCACGTAGCAAACCAATAAATCCAAAAAGGAGATGGATCGCTGAAAGGTTGTGCAGGTTGATGTGCTGATGATGGCGAGACAGGTCGGACTGCGGGGAAGTAAACCTGAATGATGGTCAGTTCTTCGGGGACACACAGGAGAGGAGGCCTTCCCCGACAAATTTTTCAGGGCTGGCAGACCGATCCAGTCCGCACCACAGGCCGGATGTAAGACTGCTTCGATTCTCAAAGCCAAAACATCAAAACATCGCTTGCCAGGCCGGGAGGCGTCCATATAAAATTCATGCTGATTCCTGTCATTCTTTCAGGCGGTGCGGGTACTCGTC
Source organism: Pseudomonadota bacterium (assembly GCA_009778235.1). Lineage (GTDB taxonomy): Bacteria > Desulfobacterota > Desulfobulbia > Desulfobulbales > Desulfobulbaceae > Desulfobulbus. The sequence goes on along the minus strand of WRKE01000136.1, from coordinate 1,249 downwards.
TGTGGCCGGTTTCCCGTGCAGGCCACCCCAAGCCCTTCATGAAAATGGCCGATGGCCAGAGCCTGCTGTTGAAAACCTATCAGCGTGCCGCCCTGGTTGCGGAAGGGGGACATATCCTCACCGTCACCAACCGGGATTATTATTTCACCAGTAAGGACGAGCTGGCCAGGGCGGGCATTGAGGAGCAGACCCAGACCCATTTTTTGCTCGAACCCTTTGGCCGCAATACCGCCGCCGCGGTTGCCATGGCCGCCTTGCAGGTCAGGGATGCCTTCGGCCCTGCGGCCTGTCTGCTGGTCTTGCCCGCCGATCATCTGGTGGGGGATCAGGCGGCCTTTGCCGTCGCGGTCGCCGATGCGCGGAAGCTTGCCAGCCAGGGATTGATGGTGACCTTTGGCATCGTCCCCCATGCACCTGAAACCGGATTCGGCTATATCGAGGCCGGCCAGGACCTGACGGTGGGGAAGAAGGTCAACCGGTTTGTGGAGAAACCGGATATCGATACGGCCAGACAGTACCTGGCAGCGGGGAATTATTACTGGAATGCGGGTATGTTCTGCTTTACCGCCGGGACGGTGCTGGATCAGATGGCCAGGCATGCCCCGGAGGTTTTCGAGGCGGCGCAGGCATGCTGGAACGCCATGAACACCTCCATCCAGCCCGAGGCGACAATGCGGGAAATCCCGGCGGACGAATTTGCGCGTTTTCCTGATATTTCGATTGATTACAGCCTGATGGAGCGCTCGGCCGACATTGCCGTGGTGCCTGCGGACATGGGATGGAGCGATATCGGTTCCTGGGGCGCGGTCAGCCAGCTTATCGATGGCGATACCGAGAATAACCGCAATACGGGCGAGGCATTTTTTTGCGACAGCCGGAACGTCTATGTCCAGAGTGAAGATCGATTGGTCGCCACGGTCGGGGTTGAAAACCTGATCGTGATCGATACGGTCGACGCCCTGCTCGTCGTGCATCCGGACAAGGTGCAGGAAGTGAACAAGGTGGTGGCCCACCTCAAACAGCAGAATCACGATGCCTACAGGCTGCACCGCACGGTTTTCCGGCCTTGGGGGACTTATACCGTACTGGAGGAGGGCCCCCGGTTCAAGATCAAGCGGATCGAGGTCAAGCCAGGGGCCAGCCTCAGCCTGCAGATGCACCATCACCGCAGCGAACACTGGATCGTGGTCAGCGGCATGGCCAAGGTGGTCAACGGCGACAAGGAAATGCTGGTCAATGCCAACGAATC
>WRKE01000135.1 GCA_009778235.1 Pseudomonadota bacterium | reverse complement strand
CCCTGGGACACGGCCGCAGGCATGCTGCTGGTCCAGGAGGCGGGCGGCAGGGTGAGCACCTTCGAAGGCACCCCCTACTCCCCCTTCTCGCCCAGCATTCTGGCCGCCAACCACATCCTCCACCCCCAGTTGCTGCCCCTGCTCCAATGAAAAACCCCGGCGGCCGCCCTTTGCCCCTGTGGGCGATGCATGGCTGCATGCTCATTTCAGCAACCCTGGTTGCCACCTCTTTCCCGGTCGGCAAGACCATTACCCCCTTCCTCGATCCGGCGGTGCTGACCCTGGTCCGCTTCGTGCTCGCCGCCCTGCTGTTTGCCCCCTATGTCAGCTACCGCCACGGCTTGCGCCTTCCCGACCGGGGTGCACTCGTCCGCTACGGCCTGATCAGCGGTTCGCTGGCCGGCTTCTTCTGGCTGATGTTTCTATCGCTCAAGACCACCACCCCCTTGAACACCGGGGTCATCTTCACAACGGTTCCGGGCATATCGGGAATATACAGTTGGTTTCTGGTCAGGGAACGTTTGGGTGGATACCGGATAGCGGCCTTGCTCTTCGCCATGGCCGGCGCCTTGTGGGTGATCTTCGAGGGCGACCCGGAACGGATGCGGCTGATGGTGCTCAACCGCGGCGATCTGCTGTTTTTCTGCGGCTGTCTGCTGATGGGCCTGTACATGCCCTTGGTCAAGCTGTTCCACCGGGGCGAGCCCATGGCGGTCATGACCCTGTGGATTCTGATCACCGGCTGCGGCTGGCTCCTGCTTTTCTCAGCGGCCAAGCTGCCGATGATCCCCTGGCAGACCGTGCCGTTGATCGTGTGGTTCGGGATTGGTTATCTGGCGTTTTTTACTACCATCGTCACCTTTTTCATTTCCCAGTGGGCCACCCTCCATCTCGGCCCCACCAGAGTCACGGCCTATTCCTATTTGTACCCGCCCCTGATCGTGCTGATCGAATGGTCCCTGCACCGGGATCTCCCCACCTGGCGCACCATGCTGGGGATCGCGATCATCCTCCCGGCCATGTTCATCGTACAAAAAAACAAAGCCATCCGCCGGCCATGACCGTCCGGCAGATGGCTCGCCAAAGGTGGCTCGGATGCCCGTCATTTCTCAGGGCACACCTTATCCTCGGCACTCAGCACGCCGTTGCCGCCGAACTTGATCAACAGGGTGCACTTGGCCGGATCGCCGGTGCCGGAAAAATTCAAGGGGCCGGTCGCGCCTTCGAATTTGATGACGGCAATCTGGTTGCGCAGCTTGCCCCGGTCCTCCACGATATTACCGGTCAAGCCCCCGGTATTTTTCAGGGATGCGGCAATCAGATACACGGAGTCATAGTTCAAGGCGGCAACCTCGTCCGGCAGGATCTTATACTTTTTCTGGTAGTTTTCAGTGAAGGTTCTGCCCTTGCCTTCCGCGCCGCCGGCGGCAAAGTTGCCCGTGATGTATGAACCTGTGCAGGCATCGCCACACTTTTCCACCAGATCGATGACCGACCAGGTATTGCTCCCGGCAATCGGCTTTTTCCAGCCCATCTTCTTGGCCTGGCTGACGATCGCGGGGATATCCCGGTGGTATTGCGGTACATAGAGGAAATCGGCGTTCGAATTGATGATCGTTTGCAATTGCTTGCTGAAATCAGTCTCCTTACCCCGGTAGGTTTCAACCGCCACCACCGAACCCGGGCCATTCACCTTTTCAAAGGCCTGCCTGAAGGCCCTGCTCATCTCGACGGGATCGAGACTGAGTTCATCGTAGAGCATCGCAGCCTTGCTGGCTTTCCATTCCTTGGCCGCAAATCCGGTGATCGCCTTGGCTTGAAGGTCATTCATGACCGTCATGCGAAAAACGAACGGCCTGCTCAGGGTAGTCAGCGGCGAGGTCGACCAGGGGCTGATCATCGGCGTCTTGAACGAATTGGCCAACTCGCCGACAGTAATGGCCCGGTCGCTGCTCTGGGGGCCAACGATGGCCATGACCTGGTCCTTGCTGATCAGGTTCAGGGCGTTGTTGATGGCGGTCGACCGGTCGGAGCCGTTATCGACCTGGGTCAACTCCAGGGTGTAGGTCTTACCGCCGACGATCAGACCACTGGCGTTAATCTCCTGCACTGCCATTTCCGCCCCATTCTTGGCACTGGCACCCACATCGGTATAATTCCCTGATTTACTGGAACTCAAACCAAGTTTAATAACCCCGTCAGCGGCGAAGAGTGTGGCGACAGGGCCAACAGCAAGAATAAAGGCGAACAGGCCGGCCATGGTTCGTCGTTTCATATTTCCTCCTCAAAAAATTAAAAAAATGCGCGTGGGTCGTCAGCAAATGGCCATCAAGCGGTCTGGCCGCTTTCGATCTTAAACGCCTCGACCGCCTCACGCAGTTGTTGCGCCGTATCGCTGAGCAGGCTCATCAGGTCTGCCGTCTCCTGCGAGGTCTTCGAGGTCTCACCGCTGACGCTACCCACCACAACCATGTTGCCGACCAGGTCCTCCGACATCCGCACCTGCTGGGCAGCGGCCTGGGTAATGGACTCGATCAGGTCGGCCAACTGGTTGGAAACGATTTCGATCTGCTGCAATTTTTCGTGGGCGCCATCGGCAAGGCGCGATCCCTGTACCACCTTGCTGATGCTCTCGTCCATACGGTTGCTGACGTCCTTGATTTCCGACTGGATACTCTTGACCAGCAGGTCAATTTGCTTGGTCGAGCTGCTCGAACTTTCCGCCAGACGCTGCACCTCTTCGGCAACAACCGCAAAACCGTAACCGGCGTCGCCGGCCATGGCCGCCTGGATGGAGGCGTTCAGGGCCAGGATGGAAGTCCGGTCCGCTATATTGTTAATAATTTCAACGACGTTACCAATCTCCATCGAACTCTCGCCCAAACGTTTAATCGAGCGGGCGGTTTCGTTGATCTGCTCGCGGATATCATCCATGGCCCTATTGGTTTGCTCAACCGCTTCGGCGCCTTCGCGGGCGTTGGCGCGCGACGCTTCCGATACCTCCGCCGATTGAGCCGCATGTTGGGAAACCTGGCGAATTGAAGCGGCCATGTCATTGAGCGCCTCGATGGCGGCGTTGACCTGCCGCGCCTGGGCGGTACTCCTGACCGCCAGATCGGTTGTCCGATCGGCAACATCGATTGCGGTGGCATCCACCGAAAATGTCGCCGATTGCACCTGGCGGACGATATTGCCGAACTGTTCAGCCATGGAGTTGAAGGAGTCGGCGATGGCACCGGTGATATCTTGCGTCACTTCGGCGCGGGCGGTCAGATCGCCTTCGGTGAGGTCGGCGATCTCGTTCATCAGTTTCATGATGGATTCCTGAATGGCATCGCGCTCTTCCTGGCTTTGAATCAGGACGGTGATGCTGTCGAGCATGGCGTTCAAGGCAGCGGCCATCTCGCCGAGTTCGTCATGGCTCACCACCTCGGTTCGCGCCTCGAAGTTACCCATGCCCATCTCGCTGAGCAGCTCCATGATCAGGTTGATCTGCCTGGTCAAGCCCTTGGACAGCCCGAAAGAAATCAATAGACCGATCAGGACAGCGCCGACACCCACGCCGATAACGATTCTCTGTACCTGCGCGGCCGCCTTCTCCATTCGGGACACGGCTTGGGCCTCGTTGGCCACGGCATCCTTGAGGAAGGTCTGGATAACCGGTTCCGCCTGCTTGACCGCCTGTTGATACACTTCGATACGATTGCTGACGGTTTCGTCGGTTTTGACCACGTCGGTGAACCATTTGGTGAATTCACCGGCCTGGGCGAGCAAAATCCCTTGCAGCGCCGGATTTTCCCCCCACGATCCGAGCGCCTCTCTAAAGGATTTGGCATTGGCCAATACCCGCTCACCAAACAGGGCGTCAGGGACGATCGTATATTCCTGCATGTTGAACAGCAAGGACTGGAAACGCGACTGGAGGGCGGGAGAGGCAACCGTGGCCATGGATTTCCGCAGGCCTTCGACCGTCTGACGCAGTTTGGTCAACTCGCCGTATTCCGGGTTGATCTGGATCTCCAAGATGTTCACCGTACTCATGAAGGCCCTCAGGTAGTTATTGATGGCGTCCATGGCGAGCTGGGCCTCGGCCTTGTCCTTATCGTCGGTCGCGAGCCGCTGGATCTCGTACAGTTTCTGATAGACGTCACCGCCCGCGGCGATAAATCTGTTCAGATACTGGGCCTTGGACTCGGCGATGCCAATTCGGTTGTAATTGAGCAGAAAGTCCTTTTCGTAGCTGTTCATGATCCGCACCGTTTTCTCGACATCAAGACTCAAACGGCCGATTTTGCCATGGACCTGCACCAACTCATCGATGGTCGTATTGGCAAATCGTTGCGAAAAGGTGGCGATCACAATAACGACCAGAGTGAGGATGATCATGACCGCAAACGCAACCATCAATTTCCCGCGAATATTGAGGTGATCGGTCAAGACCGAGAACGGGTTGAACCAGCGTCTTTGTCTTTTCTCTTGTTCCATACTGCCTCCAAAACTCCTAGCGTCCTGTTTGGTTAGTCATGTCGTTTGATTTAAGTGCTCCTGATTCTATATCTATGTGATTTATCGTATAATCATTGATTATTCATCCATAAATCCTCTGCCGTCCATGCCATAATTCACCGCACGAAACACCAAAACTGCAATCCGCTCCCGTTGACTCCAAGTGGCCAGATGCCAACATGTCTCGTACTTCCTTAAAAAACAGACCGGCACAGCCCTCGAGCGTTGCAACCGCTTCAAACCCGGGACAGACACAATCTTGGCGTTCATGGTCCTGACCAGAACCGCGGAGGTATCCGCGCCAGCCACATCCATCACTTTTTGACAAAGGCATCTATCCCTTCTTC
>WRKE01000134.1 GCA_009778235.1 Pseudomonadota bacterium | reverse complement strand
ACCTTCGAGTATGTGATTCCTTCACAGCGCAGCTACAAGTAATGCATACTTGTACACTTGTATAAACGGGTCCGTTACTGAAGTTTAACCCCAAAGTAGAAGAAAGGCTATGTCATCGAAAACGATAAATATAAATGTAAAAATTTGGCGACAGAATGGTCCTCTGGCAAAAGGAGCTTTTGAGGAACATGCTCTCAAGGACATCAGCACTGACAGTTCTTTTCTGGAAATGATCGATGTGCTGAACGAATGGCTGGCGATCAAAGGTCTCGAGCCCATTGCCTTTGACCATGACTGCCGCGAAGGTATCTGCGGCATGTGTGGCGCGGTGGTCAACGGTACCGCCCACGGTCCAGACAAGGAGACGACCTTGTGCCAGCTCCACATGCGGCGTTTTAAAAATGGCGATACCATCGTCATCGAGCCTTTCCGTTCGCAGGGTTTCCCGATCGTCAAAGATCTGATCGTTGACCGTTCGGCCCTTGACCGCATCATTGCCGCGGGTGGCTTTGTTTCCGTCAATACCGGCTCGCCGCAAGATGGCAACACCATTCTCATTCCCCAGCATGTCGCCGAGCAAGCCATGGATGCCGCCGCCTGCATTGGTTGCGGTGCCTGTGCCGCTGCCTGCCCCAACGGCACCCCCATGCTTTTCCTGGGCGCCAAGGTTTCCCAGTTGGCCTTGTTACCCCAAGGCAAGATGGAGGCCAAGAAGCGGGCCATCAACATGGTCATGCAGATGGACAAGGAAGGTTTTGGCAACTGCGGCAATGAGCGCGAGTGCGAGAATGTTTGCCCCAAGGGGATCACCATTCGCAATATTGCCCGCTTGAACCGTGAGTTCCTCAAGGCCTCCTTCACGATTGATCATTAATCGTATCTGATCGTCACAAGCAGGTTGATCTCAGGGTTATATCGCCTGACGGCGATATAACCCTTTTTTTGTGCCTGCTTTAACCCGTTTCTTCCCGCAGACGAACGGACGTGCATGAATGGGCTCGAAGAAGACAGCAACCGTCTCTGAATAAAAACGGCAATTGCCCGCGGGTAGATACCGGATCAGCCGGGCATCGGGCAGGCGTGCCGTTGTGGTCCGGGGGATCTGCGCTTTCAAGAATCGTTGAGTTTTTCTGCGGGTTTTGTACAATGCCGCAATGCCTTGCCGGACCGTGTACAGCCGGCGCTTCCCTTCCCTTTCCCTGATCACCATGCCATGAAAATCCCTTCCCTCTTCGCTCCTGTTGCCGGGTTGCTGCGCCTGGTCTCCCATCTCCTTATCGCTCTCCTGGGACGGTTCAACTGGCAGCCGCCCCGCTGGCTGACCTGGGTGGGCCGGATACTGATGCGCGGTGGCACCTGGTTAAGGCGCAATCCCCTGCCCACTGGCATCCTCTTGTTGGCAGCGCTGGCCACTGCCGGCGGCGGCTGGTACGGCTGGCAGTGGTACAGCCACAGACCCGTGCCGCACACGGCTGACTTTCGCATAATCGCTCCCACCGTGACCCGGTACGATCAATCACCGATCGTGGTTGCACCGTTGCGGGTCGTTTTTGCTGAATCCGTTGCCCCGCTGGCCCTGGTGGGGAAACCGGTGGTTACCGGTCTTCGGATGGAGCCGGCCTTAGCCGGCACCTGGCGCTGGTCTGACGACGGCCGCACCCTTGAATTCAAGCCCGAAGGAGACTGGCCGGTCGGACAAGCCTATAGTCTGAGTTTTGCCCAGGAGGATTTCTTCAGACCCGGGATACTGTTAGCCAAGTATCAGGTGAGCTTCAGCTCCGCCCCTTTTAGTGCCACCATTACGGCCGGCGAATTCTATCAAGACCCGGTGGACAACACCTTGAAGAAGCTGGTGGCAACCGTCAACTTTTCCCATCCGGTTGACGAGGCGAGCCTGCGACGGGCAATCGCCCTCAAGCTGGCGGAAGGCCTCGGGTTCCGCGACCGGAATAAAGAGCCGTGGACCATGACCATCGACGCCACTGGAGTGCGCGCCTACATCCACTCCGCGCCCCTGGCCATGCCGCTGGAATCAAGCCGGATAACCCTCATCCTGGACAAGGGCATTGGCGCGGCCAAGGGCGGCGACCGGACCGATCGACCCATCGAGCGCTCGGTCAGTGTCCCAGGACTCTACCAACTGACCTTTACCGACCTGGCGGTGCGGTATATCAACAATCAACAGGGTGAACCCGAACAGGTTTTGATGTTTACCAGCTCGTTTCCGGTTCGGGACGAGGCGATCGGCAAAAAGGTTCATGCCTGGCTTTTACCTGAAAAAAGTGAGGACAGGCGATGGACCCAGTCCACGGTGAGCGAGGAAGTGCTCAAAAAGGCCCAACCCCTGACGCTGCGTCAGATCCCCGGAGCCGAGCCCCAGAACACCCAGCACGGATTCGTCTTCCGGGCTCCGGTCAAGCGGCAGATTGTGGTTAAGATCGACGAAAAAATCGAGGCGCTGGGCGGTTTTCTTGCCAAAAATCCGCTAACCGAGCTGCTGAACACCGGTGAATATCCCAAGATGCTCAAACTCCTGGGCGAAGGGGCGCTGCTGGGCCTCAACGGCGAGAAGCGGGTGGGGTTCATCGCCCAGGGCATGCCTGGGATGAAGGTTGAAATCGCCCGGGTGCTTCCCGGCCAATTGCACCAGATTATCGATCAGAATTACAGCCAATTCGCCCAACCCTCGGTGTATGGCGACCGATTCGACCGTTTGGTTGAGCGCATGGAATACACCCGGACCTTCCCGTCAGCCAACGAGAGCAAACCGCTGTACGACTTTATCGATATCAGCGGCTACCTCAATGCCGATGGCGGCCGACGGGGCATTTTTATCCTGCGCATCACCCCCTTCGACCCCAACAATCCTCGCCGGGAATACAGCGACTATCAGGACGAAAATTCGCGGGAAAGCGACCGGCGCTTCATCCTGGTGACGGATTTGGGACTGATCAGCAAGCGGACCTTAGATGGCGGCCAGGAGGTGTTCGTGCAGTCAATCGCCGGCGGTACTCCGGTCGCCGGCGCCAAGGTCGAAATTATCGGCCGCAACGGTTTGGCCGTGGCCGAAGCCCGCACCGATGAAGAAGGACATGTCCGTTTTCCCGGCATGGCCGAACTGCGCCGCGAGAAAAAGCCGATCGCCTTGATTGCCAGCTTAAACAATGACTTGTCCTTTCTCCCCCTGGGCCGCGGCGAGCATGCGGTGGATCTCTCCCGGTTCGATACCGGCGGCGCCGGCAACGCGCTAAGCCCGAATCAGATGTCTGCCTCGCTTTTTACCGATCGCGGTCTCTATCGCCCCGGAGAAACGGTGCACGTCGGCTCCATTCTCCGTGCCGCCGACTGGAACACCCGCATTGAAGGCATGCCGATGGAGGTGGAGATCCTCGATCCCCGCGGCTCGGTCGTCTGGAACCAAAAGAAAAAATGCCCGGAGAGCGGATTTGACTCCATCGATTTCACCGTCGGCGAGGCCGCCCCGGCCGGAACCTATTCGGTTTCGCTCTTCCTGATCCAAGAGAATAGGCGCGGCCGCTGGATCGGGGAAACAGACTTCAGGGTGGGCGATTTTGAGCCGGACCGGATGAAGGTCACGGTCAGCCTGGCCGACTCCAAACCCAGCGGATGGCTGCGGCCAGAAGAGGTCAAGGCCCTGGTCATGGCCCGGCATCTGTTTGGCGCCGCCGCCTCCGACCGTCGGGTGACCGGCCAGATGCGGCTGACCCCTGCCCTGCCCGCCTTCAAGCAGTACCCCGGCTACCGCTTCCATGTGGAAGGCGTGCTCAAGGAGGGAGCAGAGGACTTCCTGCCCGAGGCCATGACCTCGGCCACCGGCGAAGCTGAACTGCAACTCAACCTGAAGCGCTTCGCCCGGGCGACCTATCGCTTGCGGGTGACCGCCCAGGTCTATGAGGCGGAAGGCGGCCGCAATGTCGCGGCCGCAGAGGAGGCCCTGATCTCTTCCGCAGCCTATCTGATCGGGGTGAACAGCCGGGACAGCCTTGATTATGTGACCAAGGGCGCGGTCCGTTCGTGCCGATGGCTGGCAGTGGGCCCGGATCTGCAGCCGCTGGCGGTTGAGGATCTGCAGCTCGCCCTGGTCGAATACCGCTACCTCTCGGTGTTGGTCAAGCAGTCGGACGGCACCTATAAATACGAGTCCCGACGCAAGGAGATCGAACGGGATATCCATCCGTTTTCACTTGATAAGGGCGGGAAGGACAGCCCCCTGCCCACCACCGAGCCCGGTGATTTTGCCTATGAGCTCCGCGACCCTAAAGGAAACGTGCTCAACCGCATTACCTGGACCGTAGCCGGTGCCGCCAATCTCAGCCGTTCGTTGGAACGCAACGCGGAATTGCAGATCAAGCTCGATAAAGCCAGCTACGCGCCAGGCGAGAAGATCCAAATCAGCCTGCGGGCTCCGTATACCGGCGCCGGCCTGATCACCATCGAGCGTGACCAGGTGTATGCCCATGCCTGGTTCAAGACCACCACCACCGCCAGCGTGCAGACCATCACGGTCCCCAAGGAATTGGAAGGCAACGGCTATGTCAATGTGCAGTTCGTGCGCGACCCCAATTCACCGGAGGTCTTCATGAGCCCCCTTTCTTCAGGGGCGGCACCCTTTGCCGTGTCGCTGGCGGCACGCACCTTGCCGCTGACCATGAATCCACCGGAACAGGTCGAGCCGGGCACAACCCTGAAGCTGCATCTGGCCTCGAAAGAGGCGGCCAAGGCGGTGGTGTTCGCGGTTGATGAGGGCATCCTCCAGGTGGCGCGCTACCAGACCCCGGACCCGCTCGGCGACTTTTTCAGA
>WRKE01000133.1 GCA_009778235.1 Pseudomonadota bacterium | reverse complement strand
GTCACCGGCTCGATGCCGAGCCGAGCAAACAAGCCGTTGATCCATTGCCAAAGCACAACCGGCGCCTCCTGGCCAATGAAGAAGGCCTGGCCGGCACCGCTGCCGTCGGCGCCCAGGTTTTCCGCCGCCAGCAGATGGGCATGGACCACGTTGTCGATGAAGGCGATATCCACCCGGTTGTCGCCGGTGCCGACGATCTTAAGCGCTCCGGCCCTGCCCCGCTCAAGTAGCCTGGGGATGAGATGGCCGTCCCCCGGTCCCCAGACCAGATGCGGCCTGATGGCGATGGTCCTGAGTTCAGGGCCGTTGGCTGCCAGCACTGCCTGCTCGGCCAGGATCTTGGAGGCGGCGTAGGCGCACAAAGGCCGGACCGCGTAGGGCATTGATTCATCCACGCCGGCAAGATCGTTTTGATCGAATACCACCGAGGGGGTCGAGGTGTAGACCAACCGCTCCACTTTATGGGCTTGGCAGGCGGCAATGACATTGGCTGTGCCACCGGAGTTGATGGCGAAATACTCTGCCTTCGGTCCCCAGATGCCGGCCTTGGCGGCCACATGAAAAACCGTGTCGCAGTCGGACAGCGCCTCGGCCAAGCAGCCCGGCTCCCGGATATCACCCCGAACACAGCGCACACCCAGGGCAACCAGGTCCGGATAGGGGTTGCGGCCGATCACCGTCACCTCAATCCCACGGCCAACCAGCGCCCGGACCAGCGCCGCGCCGATGAAGCCGCCACCGCCGGTCACCACCGTTTTTTGCATCTCTCCGCCGGCATTCATCCTATTCTCCCGTTCCCGTCATTTCAGGCCGGACGGCCCTTGTCACCAGCAGACAATTGCACCCGCCCGGCCGCCCAGTCCGCCAATCGCTCCCGGAATATCTTGGCGTTGTGGCGGATATCCACCGGGAAGGAGCGATGCACCAGGAAGTGTTCGATCTGCTCGGTCAGGGGATTGGCCCTGGCCAAGTCCCGCAGTTCCGCGAACAGCCGCTCTTGATCGCGGACCAAACCCTCCGGCTCCACCACGATCACCGGCGTCTTCTTCTCCGGGCAATCGCCCAGGCCGATCAGGGCCGAGCGCCTGACTAACGGGTGCTCATTGAAGATCGCCTCGCATTGGATGGTGTAGAGCATAGCCCGGCTAGTGGGCACCCGATGGGCCTTACGGCCACAAAACCACAGCCGGCCGTCAACATCGAGGTAGCCCATGTCGCCCATCCGGTGCCAGAAGCCCCCGTGGTTGGCAATGCCGGCGATGTCGGCAATCTTGGCCAGCCTGGTCTCCGGCTCATTGTCGGCATAAAAACGGGTGACCACTGGCCCGCGCACCACAATCTCACCGATCATGCCGGTGCCGAGTTCCCGAACCTCCCGCCAGGAGGCGATCTCCCCCTCCACAGCCTCGATGATCCGGATCTCCATGCCGGGCAGGGCACGGCCCACGCAGGCGCCGTGGCCGGTACGGGTCAGGGGCCAGGTCACCTCCACGATCTCCCGTCCCTCGATGGAGGCCACCGGCAAACTTTCCGTGGCGCCGTAAGGGGTAAAAATCCGGGCTGCTTCAGGCAAAATCCGCTTAACCCTGTCCACCAGATAACCCGGGACCGGCGCCCCGGCCATCAAAACCGTGCGCACCGGCAGCACGATCTTCCGATCCAGGCAATAACGGCTGACCACATTCCAGATCGCCGGCGAACCAAAGGAGTAGCTAACTTGGTGCGCCAGCAGGGTGTGGACAAATTTTTCGGGATTGACCCTGGCCGGCCGGGTCGGATCCATGTCGGGAATGACCGCCTTGGCCCCGAGGGCGGCGGCAAACAGACCAAACAACGGAAAACCGGGCTGATCGACATCGCTCGGCCCGATCCCGTAATAGTCGCGGATCATGCGCAGTTGGGTATGGAAAATGCCGTGGGTATAGGCCACTCCTTTGGGCGGGCCGGTGGAGCCGGTGGTGAAGATGATGGCCGCCGGATCGTCTGCCGCGGCCTGGTACCGGAACTGAACCCCGACTCCGGCCCGCTGCGGTTGCAGGCGTTTGCCGGGCAGCCACCAGGCCCGGCCGATGGTGATCCGCTTGCGCACCGTGGCAAAGGGTTGACGAAAAATCCGGCTGAAGGCGATGGCCTGGGGAATGCCGACCAGGATATCCGGCCGCACTGAGCCGATGCAGCGCAGCAGGTTCTGGTAGCCCATGCCCGGATCGATAAGGATGATCACCGCTCCCAACTGAAACAGGGCAAAGGTCAAGCAGATGAAGGCCATGGACGGCCGCACCATCAGCATCACCCGGTCGCCCCTCTGGATGCCCTCGGCGTGCAGGGCAGCGGCGAACCCGTCGCAGTTGTTCCGGAGTTGGGCAAAACTCCATTGTCGCCATTGCCCGTCTTCCAAGGCGACCAGACCTACCTGGTCGGGCTGCGCCTCGGCCGTATGATGGAGCACGGTGGCAATGTTGCAATCAATCATCGGTTGTCCCCGAGACCAAGGAGGAAAGAGTCGATCAGCGGCTTGATCTCAGGCAAGGCCTCTTCCAGCAGATAATGGCCGGCTTCCGGGAAATGGTGGGCCTGGGCCTGGGGAAACCGCCGGCGCCATTCCTCGTAGAAGTGATCGTTGAAGCAGAAATCGCGGCCGCCCCAGCAGAGCAACAGGGGACAGTCGCGGAGCCGGTCGAGCCCCTGTTCCACCGCCACCAGCGCCGGCCAGGAAGGATGATCGGGCCCCATGGGGATATCCTGGACAAAACGCAGCAGGGCGATCCGATTTTGCCAACTATCGTAGGGGGCGAGGAAGCCCTGGGCGATCTCAGGCCGCATCTTTTGGTTGACCGCCATCACCGTGGCGGCGCGGGCGAAACCGTTTAAGCCGCGCACCAAAAACGGCCCCAGCAGCGGCCACCGGCAGATGCCGATGCGCAGCGGCAGGCGATGGGATCGGAAAGCCGCGGTGTTGAACACCACCAGGCCGGCCACCCGCTCCGGATGACGGCCGCCCCAGCCCATGCCGATGGCGCCGCCCCAATCGTGCACCACCAGCACGCAGCGGTTGATTTCGAGATGGTCGAGCAGCCGCTCCAGGTTGTCGATGTGGGTGGCCAGGTCATAGGGATAGTTCTGCGGCTTGGCTGAAAAACCACAGCCCACATGGTCAGGGACAATGCAGCGGTGACTTTTTCGCAGGCCAAGGACCAGGTTGCGGTACAGATAGGACCAGGAAGGGTTGCCGTGCACCATGACCACCGGCAGCCCGCCGCCTTCATCGAGATAGGCCATGCGATGGCCGTCGATGCCGAAAAAACGCGGCGTAAAAGGATATTCCGCCAGCCGGGCCGTATGATCCATCACCAGTCGATTCCCAGCATGAGGGCATTGATGCCTGAACCGATGCCTAGGATCGCGGCCCGCTGCCCTGGTACCAGTGCCCCTTGCTCGACGCCTAAGGCCATGGTGATCGGCGCTGAAACCGAACCAACATTGCCTAAGACCGGCAGGGTTTCGAAATTTTTGGCCGGATCAAGCCCCAAGGTCTCAAACAACATCTGAGCATGGACCTTGCCCACCTGGTGGCAAAAAAACCGGTCAATGACATCCCGGTCCCAACCCAGGCAATCCTGGAAGGCGACCCAGCAATCGGCGGCGGTTGCAATCCCCTTTTCCAGAAGCTGTTCGGAGTCGGTGGACATCAGCGTGCCCTGCTCCGCGTTCTGGCCGCCCTGGCAGAGGTCGTTATGGGCGGTGTTGGCCCGGCAGGCACCGCCGCGCAGATAATGGCCGGAATCGAGATAATCGCTGCGGGTCATCACCAGGGCCACGGCTCCGGAACCGATGGTCAGCGAGGCAAAGAGCGGCTTGATGGTCTTGCGGGTGAGGCTGGGGTCGGTGAGCAGATGCTTTAAGGTGGAGGCGACCAGGTCTTCCGCGGTTTCGCCCGCCACCACCAACCCGGCCCGAACCTGGCCCATTTCCAGCATGTTGGCCAACATGACCATGCCGTCGAGAAAACCGAGACAGGCATTGGAGATGTCGAACAGCAGACAGGAGGGCGACAACTTCAAAGTGCGATGGACAAAGGCGGCGGTGGCCGGTTCCATCATGTCGCGGCTCACCGAGGTGAACAACAAACACTCCAGGGCACTGGCATCGATGCCGGAGCGGGCGATGGCTGCCGCACCCGCCGCGGCCGCGCCATCGCTCGGCCTGGTTCCCGGCAACCACAATCGCCTGGTGTTGATCCCGGTCATCAATTCCAGCCGACCGGCCGGCAGCTTCAACCGCGCATACACCGGGGCAAGCTGCTCCTCGATGGCCGCCGAAGACAATTCCACCGGCGGCAACTGGTAGCCGAACTCGTGCAGGCACACCTGGGTGTAGCGCAAATTCATGGCGCTGCTCCGGGTAACAGCGCAAAGGACCGACACCACCGACCGGGAGCTTCCCCCGGTTCCGCGCGCCAGAAAACCACACCGTTGAGGGTGTGTATACGCCATTGTACGGAAGAAAGGGTTGCGGTCATCGGCCAGAGGCGCAAGTTTCCCATCTTACCCCACGGTTTTGGCCACAATGGCGGCATCGAAATAGTTCAGGCCCATGCCGGCATCCACTACCAAACACTGGCCGGTGATTCCCGAAGAGCGCGGCGACAGGAGGAAGGCGGCCGCATTGGCGGCCTCCTCGGTCTGCACCGCCCTTTTGCGCAAAGTGGCCTGCTCGGCAAAGAGGTAGCTGTCGATATAGTTGGGAATGCCCGCCGAGGCCGAGGTCTTGAGCAGGCCGGGACA
>WRKE01000132.1 GCA_009778235.1 Pseudomonadota bacterium | reverse complement strand
TTGCTCATGGTGAAATGGAGCGTTTTGCGCGCCGGAATGTTCATCATCTTGCCGGTCTTCGGGTTCTTCGTGGTTCGCGGTCTGCGGGTCCGCACGGAAAAACTGCCAAAGCCCCGGATCTCCACCCGCCGCTCCTCAGCCAGGGCTTGAGATATCTCTTCGAGAATAATGTCAACAGCCTGTGCTATGTCCTGCTTATAATAGTCCCCAAGTTGCTCGGAAACTTGATTGATCAATTCACGCTTGAGCATGATCAGTATCCTTTTTGGCCGACCGCGCGGGTCAGGATCAGGCCTGACCCGCGCGGAGAGATGAGTAAGGGGGGGGCTTGCCCTGAATCACGGGCGAGGCAACACCCCGTATGGGCTTCCTCAAAGAAATGCGGCTCCGCTTATTTGTTGTTGTCCTCGCCGGCAGCCGCCTTCAAGAGGTCGCCGAAGGTGGAGGGAGCAGCGCTCTGCGCCTTCTGGAGGTATTCCTCCGGAATGGCGCCGTTGTTGTCTTCCTTTTCCTGCAGGGCCTTCACCGACAGACCGATCTTGCGGTCATCCGCGGACACGTTGATGACCATGGCCTTCAAAATCTCGTTGACGTTGAACATGCCGACCGGGGTCTTGACCTTGTCCTTGGAAATTTCGGACACATGTACCAAGCCTTCGATTCCTTCCTCCAGTTGGACGAAGACGCCGAAGTCGGTGACGTTGGTGATGGTCCCCTCAACGGTGGAACCGATCGGATAGTTGTTGGCGGCGGCCTGCCACGGATCGGGCTCCAGTTGCTTGACCCCCAGGGAGAACCGTTCGTTTTCCTTGTCGATCTTCAGGACTACCGCCTGAATGGTCTCGCCCTTGGAATACTTCTCGGACGGATGCTTGATCCGCTCGGTCCAGGAAAGGTCGGAGACGTGAATCAGGCCGTCGATGCCCTCTTCGATTCCGATGAATACCCCGAAATCGGTTATGTTTTTGATCTTGCCTTCAATGACCGAGCCAACCGGGTAGTTCTCCTCGACCACATCCCATGGATTGGGCTGCAGTTGCTTCATGCCCAGGGAGATGCGCTTGGTTTCGGCCTCGACCTTGAGCACCTGCACCTCGATCTCTTCGCCCACGCCAACGATCTTGGACGGATGGCGCGGTTTTTTCGACCAGCTCATCTCGGAGATATGCACCAAGCCCTCGACGCCCTCCTCCAATTCGACGAATACGCCGTAATCGGTGATCGACACCACCTTGCCCTTGACCCTGGAGGTGGGAGGATACTGGGTGGGGACCCGTTCCCACGGGTCGGTCTTGAGCTGCTTGACGCCCAGAGAAACGCGGTCGGAGTTCTTGTCGTACTTGAGGATCTTGACCTCGATCTCCTCGCCGACGTTGTACAGCTTGGACGGATGCGAAACCCGGCCCCAGGAGAGATCGGTGATGTGGCAGAGACCGTCCATGCCGCCCAGGTCGATGAACAAACCGTAATCGGTGATATTGGTGATGGCGCCACGGATGATCTGGCCTTCTTCCAGGGAAGTGCGCATTTGCTCGCGCAGGGCGGTCCGCTGATTTTCCAGGATGGCCCGCCGGCTGATGACCACGTTGTTGCGTTTGCGGTTGAATTTGAGGATCTTGAACTCAAAGGTCTGGCCGATGAGGGTGTCGAGATCCTTGACCGGACGCAGGTCGATCTGCGAGTAGGGCAGGAAGGCGGGAACGCCGATATCAACAGACATGCCGCCCTTGACCCGGTTGTCGATACGGCCCTCAATGGTCCCGTCTTCTTCCTGGATGTTGGCAATCTGTTCCCAGACTTTGATGGCAATGGCCTTTTCGCGGGAAAGCAGCAAGCCGCCTTCCTCTTTGCGTTTTTCAATGAACACTTCAAATTGATCGCCGATCTTGATGACCCGGTCCGGGTCTTCGTGGCGGAATTCGGCCAGCGAAATGTAGCTTTCCGCCTTGTCGCCGACATCGATCAAGGCAGCATCGCTGCTCAAGCCGACAACGGTGCCCAGGGCAACCTCGCCGACATTGATGACCGTGTTGTTGTCTTCCTGTTCGAACAGTTCCGCAAAGCTCATTTCTTCGTTGCTGGGGTCAGCTGCCGCAAAAGCGGGTTGAGTTCCGTTTTTTGTCATGGAATTCCCTGTGATGACCAATGACGGTCTTTGGTAAGTGGTTGATGATGGGGAAAGGTTGACTTCCCTTTCGATGGATAAAAACAAACCTATTTAACAAGTTTTTTTTTGGAAAACAACTGTTTCCTGTTGAAAAAAGGTATTTCTTGGCAAGACGGGTGGATGGGCGAGGGTGGCGGAGAGGTGGCGTTAGCGCTTGCCGTACACGCCCATCTCCTCGAGGATGGGGCCGAACAATTCCTCGTAGGCTGGAATGCCCTTGCGCAGGATGACGTCAAGATGGCGCAGGTCATCGCTGTTGACGGTAAGATTGGCGCTGTAGGCCAGGGCCTCGAGATTGTACAGGGTGTGGAACTGGTCACCGATGAGGATGTAAAAAACATAGCGCCTTCGGTCCATGGCCAGCTTGTGCATGTGGGCGTGGAACGAAGACTGTTCCAGCGATCCCTCCAGGTCGGCCTGGAGGACGATGCAGGCAAAATTGACGAACTGCATCCCCTCCAGGGCATCGGCCACGGTATCGGCCGTCACCACCTGATATCCCACCGACTCCAGCGCCGCTTCGATGGTTTTGCGCTGCTCGTTGCCCTGATGGATTACCATGGCCATGGGCACGTCTTCCACCTTGTCCGCATCTTGATAAAAGCCTATCTCCAGCCAGTCCAGCTTCGGCGGCGGCGGCGGTTGCACTTGGTGGGACTGATATTTCGGCGTGCTGCCGTTCTTGTCCAGGGAAATGGTGGCCCGGCAGATGGGGCACTTGAGGCTCAGCAGCTTGCCGGGGGCCAGTTGGGCCAGGGCCTGCGAAAGGCGTTCGGTCTGATCAGGGGAGAGCAGAAGCGGCTTCTTGCAGGAAGGACAATGGGTCAGCATGATGACAAAGCCTCGGGTAGTGGGAATGGTAGATGTTGTCCGGGTTGTTGGTCTGTGGTTGGCAAAGACAGGAGAGCGCCATCACTGCCTGTAGGGGTCATCTTCCTCCAGTTGCTCCATGCGCAAGCCGTCGATGGAAGAGGTCCGTTCGCCCCGGGCAGACTTGACCGTGTCTATGCCTCGCTTGATCTCGCTGCGGTGGGTGGCGTAGAGCACGGCCGACTCCTCGGTGATCAGGTCGGATTCGAAGAGTTCCAGCAGGTGCTGGTCAAAGGTCCGCATGTGGCGAGCCGAGCCATCCTTGACGACATTGTAGAAGGTCTTTTCCTCGGTCTCGCCGTTGAGGATCAGGTCGCGGATCCGCATGCTGGTGCAGAGGATTTCCAAGGCGGCGATGCGGCCGCCGCCTATTTTGGGCAGCAGGCGCTGGCTGACCACCCATCGGATGGTATCGGCCAGCCGGTGGCGGATCTGGGGCTGCTCGTCCTGCTCGAACATGCCGAGTACGCGGTTGATGGTCTGGCCGGTGTCGATGGTGTGCAGGGTGGAGAAGACCAGGTGGCCTGTTTCCGCGGCGGTCAGGGCGATCTCCAAGGTTTCCCGGTCGCGGATTTCGCCGACCAGAATGACCTTGGGCGCCTGACGCAGGGCGGCCCGGAGACCGTTGGCAAAGGTGTCGAAGTCGTCGCCCATCTCCCGCTGGTTGAAGGTGGCCTTCTGGTGGGGATGGACATACTCGATCGGATCCTCCAGGGTGACGATGTGCACCGCCCGTTCCTTATTGATTCGGTTGAGGATGGCCGCCATGGAGGTGGTCTTGCCGGTGCCGGTGGAGCCGGTGAACAGGATCAGACCGTTGACCTCGCGGGCCATCTTCTGGAAGGCCTCGGGAAAATGGTAGCCCCGGATCGAGGGGATTTCGTCTTCCAGCTTTCTTAAGACGGTCGAGTAGTGCCCCTTCTGGGAAAATATATTGACCCGGAAGCGGCGTTTTTCATCAAGGGAATAGGAGAGGTCGCAGGAACCCTTGGTGACCAGGTCGCGGATCAGGCGGCGATTGCCGCCGATCAGGTTGAGGGCGAAGACCTCGGCCTGGAAGGGGGTCAGCGTGGGGACCGGCGGGATGACATCGACCGGCACCAGCACGCCGTCGCTTTCCACTTGCAGGGTTTTGCCCACGGTGATGTTGAGATCGGAAACCCGCTCGTGCTTATGGAGCATGGCGGTGATCCAATAGTTAATCTCCTGTTGTTTCATGTGGCATCCCGTTATAGAATTGGCGGAAACATCCTGGTTAGGTTCTATCGTTTCCAGACGTAAAAAGACAAGAAAAAAATCAATTTGAATGAGGTGCAACATGGCCAACCCCCTGCGGAGCGCGGTGACGACGGAAGGAAGAAGAATGGCGGGCGCGCGCGCCCTTTGGCGGGCCAACGGTATGCGGGAAGAACAGATCGGCCGTCCGGTGATCGCGGTGATCAATTCGTTCACCCAGTTCGTCCCCGGCCATGTCCATCTCCATCAGATCGGCCAGCAAGTCAAAGAGAAGATTGAGGCATTGGGCTGTTTTGCCGCCGAATTCAACACCATCGCCATCGACGACGGCATTGCCATGGGCCATGACGGCATGCTCTATTCGCTGCCCTCCCGCGAGCTGATCGCCGATTCGGTGGAGTATATGTGCAACGCCCACAAGGCCGACGCCATGGTCTGCATCTCCAACTGCGACAAGATCACCCCCGGCATGCTGATGGCGGCGATGCGACTCAATATCCCGGCGAT
>WRKE01000131.1 GCA_009778235.1 Pseudomonadota bacterium | reverse complement strand
GGGTATTATGATGAACATTCTGATCATGAAACTCTAAATATTGAAGAATGGATCAATACATTAAAAATAACAAAAAAAATGATAGAAAAACATTTGAAGAGATTTCCAAGGGGGGAGGAGTGATAACCCAAGCGTCGGCAGGTACGAAAACCGTCAGTGACAATCCAAACGGTGTGCGGTTGAATCCCCAACTTCGCAAAGCCGCCGGGACGTAACCCGCTTGCGCGGGTACACCCTCTTTGGCTCATTTCCAGGCGTTGTTCGTTTTTGGCCAGACCATGACCCCAAGGTGTTTTTTAAGTTCAAGCATTGCGCCATATTCCGTACATCAACGACCATCCCCGGCAGGCAACCCGCATGGACTCCATGAACATCAATTACCGTGAAATCCCCTATAATTTCACCTCGGCCGACGACCGGCTGATCATCAACCATCTCTTCGGCCCCGCGGTTTGGGATGACCTGGAGGAGCTCCGCAGTCAGCGGGTCACCGGCCGTTCGGCCCGGCTGGTCATGCGCTGCATCGGCGATCTGTTCATCCTTCAGCGCAACCCCTTTCTCTACCAGGAGCTGATCGATTCGCCCCGCCGGCGCCGGTCATTCTTCCGCACCATGAGGCAGGATCTCAAGCTCATCGAGGAGACGGCCCAAAAAGTCAGGATAGACCCGCTGCGGACCAGCAAGGTGGTCAACCTGGTGCGTCTCTGCCGCGAGCGGATGCACCACCTGCATCGGGACATCGGCAGTGCTCCCCGGACCAGGAACGCGATCCGCAAACGGCTGGGGGCGATTATCGGCCCGGAAAACGTCTGTTTTGACCCCTTCAGCCTGATCAGCCATGCCACCGACGCCACCGACTGGCGCCTGCACCTGCCGGTGGCGGTGGTCCATCCCGACCAGGAGAACCAGGTCCCTGCCTTGCTGGCCGCCATCACCGGCCTGGGCCTGCACGTGATCCCACGGGGCGGCGGCACCGGCCTGACCGGCGGCGCCGTGCCGGTCAGCGGTGGCTGCGTCATGATCAACACCGAAAAGCTCAACCGCATCCACGGGATCGAATATCATTCACTGGACCAAGAGGACGGCGTCTCCGACCGGATGGCGGTGCTTAAGCTCGAATCCGGGGTCATCACCCAGGACGCGATGCAGTACGCCGAGCAGCGCGGGCTTGTTTTCGCCACCGACCCGACCAGCGCCTGGGCCTCGACCATCGGCGGCAACATCTCCGAAAATGCCGGCGGCAAGACCGCGGTCCTTTGGGGTACTGCCATCGACAACCTCGTGGCCTATACCATTGCCATGCCGGCAACCGGCCTGATGACCGTGCGGCGGGTACACCATCCTATGCGGAAAATCATGCCCGACGATCAGGTGGTGTTCGAGGTGTTCGACAACCAGGGCGTGGCGGTACGGAGGGTTGCGCTGCGCGGCGATGAAATCCGCAAAAAAGGGCTGTGGAAGGACATTACCAACAAGGCCCTGGGAGGGTTGCCCGGCGTGCAGAAGGAGGGCACCGACGGGGTGATCACCTCCGCCGAATTCATCCTGTATCCCGCCTATGCGAAGAAGCTGACCTTCTGCCTCGAATTTTTCGGACCGGACATGGACGAGGCCAGCAGGGTGATCGTCGAGATCTCGGAACAGTTTGTCAACCGGGGCGAAGAGGCCCTGATGGCGCTTGAGCATTTCGACGAAGAGTATATCCGGGCGATCAACTACAAGTTCAAGGCGGCGCGCAGCGAGGCCCCCAAGGCGGTGCTGCTCATCGACATGGTCGGCCACACCACCGAGCAGATCCTGCGGGGCAAGGCCACCCTGCTGAAGCTTTTGCAGCAATACGCCAATACCGAGACCTTTGTGGCCAGCGACGCCGACGAGGCCAGCCGCTTCTGGCGCGACCGCAAACGACTGGGCGCCATCGCCGCCCGCACCAATGCCTTCAAGCTCAACGAGGACATCGTCCTGCCGCTGCCCTGCCTGGCCGAGTTCGCCCGCTTCGTCGATACCGTCAACCTCGAAGAGGACCGCTACAACCAAAAAAACGTGGTGCATGACCTCCTGGCCTACCTGCAGGTCGCCGAGCCGATCGAGGATCCCGACTGGCTGGAGGCCAAGATCCCCAAGGCGGCGGAACTGTGCGGCGCAGCCCTGGCCGGCCTGAACCAAGGCGAGATTGGTACGGTTCGCGCTGAACTCCTGCTCAAGGGGCTGATCGACGACCTGTTGCAGTTGTTCCGGGGCTATCCCAGGATCAGCGCCAATATCGGCCGCATCGCCGAGGAGGGCCGGCAACGGCGGATCATCATCGCCACCCACATGCACGCCGGCGACGGCAATGTCCACGTCAATATCCCGGTCTTCTCCAACGACCGGGCCATGATGCGGCGGGCGGCCGAAACCGCCGAAGCGGTCATGGCCAAGGCCGTGGCCCTGGGCGGCGTGGTCAGCGGCGAACATGGCATCGGCATCACCAAGATGAAGTTCTTGGGCCAACACCTGGTCGATCAACTGACCGCTTATCGCCAAAAGGTGGACCCGGCCGGGGTGATGAATCCCGGCAAGCTGATTGATGCGAATATCATCGACAAGGTCTTCACCCCATCCTTCAACCTGTTGGGGCTGGAAGCCCGCATCCTCCAGCACGGTTCCCTGGAAACCCTGGCGGCCAGGATCTCGAAATGTATCCGCTGCGGCAAATGCAAGGCCGACTGCAGCGTCTTCTATCCGGGCAGCGGACTGTTCTTTCATCCCCGCAACAAGAACCTGGCCATCGGCTCGCTGATTGAGGCCCTGCTCTACGACATGCAGCGCTCGCATTTTCCGCGCTTCAACCAATTAAAGGACCTGGAGCAGATCGCCGACCACTGCACCCTGTGTGGCAAGTGTTTCAAACCGTGCCCAGTGGACATCGACACCGCCCAGGTCTCCATTCTCGAACGCGGGATTCTCAGCGAGCGCGGCTACAAGCACACACCCCTGCCCACCCGGATATCGCTCCACTATCTCAAGACCAGGAACAAGGCCTACAACTTCATTTTCCGCAAGACTGTGGTCGAATGGGGGGCCAGGATGCAGCGGTTCGGGGTCGAGATGTTGCAGCGGGCGCCCGGCCAGGTGGCATCGCGGCCATGGCGGCTGATCAGCCTGCTCAAGTCGCCGATGATGCCGCCCTCGAAAAAAACCCTGCGCCACATCCTGCCCGCCACCTCGCTCAACCAGGCCCTGGTGCTCGCCCCCAAGGGCATGGTCCGCAAGACTGTCTTCTATTTTCCTGGCTGCGGCTCGGAACGGCTGTACGGCACCATTGCCGAGGCCGCCATCTACAGCCTGCTGGCCACCGGCGTCCGGGTGGTGCTGCCGCCTGCCCACCTGTGCTGCGGCTTTCCGGCCAGGGCCAATGCCAAGGCCAGGATGCACGGCGACGTGACCCTGCGCGACACCATCGTGCTCAGCCAGATCCGGGAGATGCTCGGTTATATCAGTTTCGACGGGGTGATCGTTAGTTGCGGCACCTGCCGGGAGGCATTGCGCGAGTTGGGCGCCGAGACGATCTTCGGCAGCAATCTGGTTGATGTAGCCTACTTTGTGCTCGAACTGGCGGCGGATAAGCTACCGGCAGCCAACATGCCCCCGATCCTCTACCATGCCCCCTGCCACGATTCCCTCCAAGGCGAGGGAGTGCTGATGCTGCGGCGGTTAGGAGCAACGGCCATCGCCGTTGCCGGTTGCTGTTCCGAGGCAGGCACCCTGGCCCTGTCCCGACCGGATATCGCCGGGGCCATGCTCAGGCGCAAACGCGACCATCTCCGGGCCGCCGCCGCAGACAAAAACAAAAAAGCCCGGCGCATCATTGCCACCAATTGCCCGTCGTGCATCTCCGGCCTGGGCCGTAACCGCGATCTCGGTATCGAACCGCACCATCTGGCCGTGCTGCTGGCCGAGGCCCTCGGCGGCGTTACCTGGCGTCAGGAGCTGATCGGTCTGGCCAAAGGGGCCGAGGTGATCACCTTTTAATCACTTGCCCCGGCCCCGGCAAAAGGCCGGTGGCCAGGGGCATGCTGGCAATGGCTCATGAGTGCGTTCCCGAACATTGACCAGGTCTTTTTCGGTCATTTCGATGAGTACTGCAAAGAAAAATTCTCACTCAAGCCATGGAGCTTGTTCCCCGCGGTCGAAATGACCAAAAGGGATCTTGCTCGGTGATCAATGACCGTATGAGTATGATCAATAGAGTATCTGGTCGAGGACCGACGGACTGGGGGGCAGCACCGGATGGATGGGGTCTTGATCGGCGCTGTCTTTGAATTTGAGCCCGAGCAGACGCAGGCTGTTGTCGTCTAAATAGATCTTGTCTTCGTAGGCACCGATGATCGCTTGATTGTGCGGCGAAACCAGGCGAACAGAAAGGTACATCACCCGGTTGGCCAGGGTATAGGTGCCGACCACCACGGCCTGGGCCCGCTGGGTGCCGACCATCTCCTGCAGATTCCTGGTCAGCATGAACTCGCCCTCGTCCTTTTTCACCAGCAGATCGCGGCGGAGTTTGATCTCCTTGACCGAATAGGCCCGTTTGGCAAAGCCGGCGGCGATGCTGTTCTGGAAGGTGCGGCCGAAACTCGAGGTGTCGTTGAGGTTGTCGTTGTTGACCAGGGTGGTGACCAGAATCGGCTGGTCGGGCTGGTTCGGCATCAGGGGCGGAACCGGCTGGCTGGCAAGCGCTGCCGCCACTTCGTCGCCTAGGGCGGCGAGATCGACGT
>WRKE01000130.1 GCA_009778235.1 Pseudomonadota bacterium | reverse complement strand
CGGGCCGGATCCATCATTTCCATGATCACCTTGCCATAGTCGGGAAACTGATAGGTGTCATAGCAACACAGGGTCTCGGGCTGGATGCCGAAGGTGCGCTGCAACACCGCCTCAGTGGCGGCAAACATTTTCGGGTATTCCAGACGCGCACACAACTCCTCGTCGACATTCATGGTGTAGATGGCGGCTGTCCTGATGGTCCGGGGAAAGATCGACCGCGCCGACTGGCTGTAGACGAGCGGCGCGAACAGCAGCCGCTCCATGAAGGAGCGCATCTCGCCGGTCATTTGGCCGAAATAGATCGGTGATCCCAACACAAGGGCATCGACCCTGGTCTCGATCTGGGAAAGCACCGGCTGCAGTTGGTCCTGCATGGCGCAACGGCCATTGCTCGGTCCGTCAACCAGTTTGCAGGCAAAGCAACTGGTACAGCCTTTGTAGTCGAGATCGTAGAGGTGAATCAGCTCGGTGGTCGCGCCCCGGGCCGCGGCCCCTTCGAGGACCTTGGCCAGCAAGGTGGCGGTGTTCCATGTCTTTCTCGGACTGCCGTTGATGGCTAAAACATGCATGGCATATCTCCTTAGACCTTAGCCCGACCGGCCGGATCAGGCAGTTTTTCGGCCAGGTGCCTTTGAACAGGCGCTCTGGTCAGTCAATACCGCACCGTGACAATGACCATGGTGGCGGTCCAATTTTCGTCGCCGCCCAATCGAGCGATGGCGCCAGAGGCGGGAACAGCCAGGGCTCCCACCAGGCTCAAGGTGAGATGGTCGTTGACCACCCAGTCGGCGGTCAGATTCCACTCGTCGACATAGTGGCTGTCCTGCACCGCGAAATAGGCAGGGTTGTACAAGCTGAAGCGGTAGTAGAACAGATTGAGCGTCAGCGTGTCCACCGGCTGAACCTTGAGACGGAGCATATGCGAATCAAGATTGGTGCTGAACAGATCGTACTCGCCGGTGATTTCGCCTTGGAACCAGGAACCCCAATCGGTGGCGCCGTAGAACAGGGTATCGTAGTACTCGTTGAAGCTGGCGTAGCGGTAGGTCAACTCGGGCTTCCAGGGCACCTCGCTCCACTGGTAGCTGATGGCCGCATACCAACCGATGCCGGCATCCTGGCCGTGCTTGCGTTCTTCGCGGGCAAATTCGCCGTTCAGGGTGAGCGGCTCAAGCGCCTTGGGACCATGGCCCACGGCAAAGGGTTTGATGCTGCCGCGCAGATCAAAAACCCGCATGCCGTCGCGGTCGGGCAGGTTGGATTCGATGGTGGCAAAGGTGCCGCCAAGGGTGGCTTTATCGGCAAAGGCGTATTCCAGAGTGCCCCCCCCTGCCCTGGTATGGCTGGGGAAGACGTCGTTGTCTTCAAAATAGAACAGATCACCGGACCAGGGGCCGCTCCTCATCCGGACGATGGCGGCATAGTCGGCGCTTGCCCGGCTGCCGAGGTAATAGGCGGCCCGCCGGAACCCGGAACAGCCCTCGTTGTCAAAAATAAAACCGGTCCCGGTGGTGTAAGACTGGCGGCCAAAGGAGATGTCTAAAAAATCATGGCCCAGGCTGCTAAACAGGTTGCCCGAGCGCCAGCCCACATAGGCGTGGTCGATACCCAGCCAACTGACATCGCCCATGCCGGCATTGGTGGCGTCACCGTCAATGCCGCCGAAGGTGTTGGCCTGGACCACATCGATCCGGCCGTACAAACTCTGGGTACTGGGCAACACCTGGCTGCCTTCCAGTCCTATGCGGAAGAGCGATTCCGACCAGGAACCGACCTTCTGACCGCCGAGATTTCCCTGGTCGTTGCCGTACCAGGCATTGCCCTGACTGAAGAAGGCAAGGTCGAGGCCGAGGGTGGCCTGGAGAAAACTGCCGTTGGCGTCCTCATAGAAACGCAGCGGATTTTTTGGGTTCTCGGCTGCCAGCAAGGCCGCAGGGAGGAGGGTGGCGGCTGACAGCAAGAAGAGGACGGCTGAGCAGATTTTGTGCATAGTTACGTGAAATAATTATGGGAAAACGAGCGTGGGCAGGGCGGCGCTTACCGCGTCCGTTCAGTGGTATTGGAGAATTTTTACGTGACCGGGCCGCGTCCGTCAAGGTCTTATTGCTTATTTTTGTTACAAAAATTGACCAAATTGCAGGCGAGATCGGCGCTGCGGGCAGGGCCTGTCGGCTTCAGGCGGAGATGGATGGGGTCAATCGTTGTTTTGGGCATGGAGGTGGGCCAGCACCAGGTTGATTTCACCATAGGAGTAGTTGTCGCCCAGGGCGGTTTTCAGTCCCTTGAGGGAGCTGGCCGGCAGCGAGCTTATCTTGCTTTCCAGTTCAAGGACCCGCTCCGGGGCGAGCAGGCCGGCGATGGGCAAGGTCTTGTTCTTGACGTAATGGGCCAGGTGCCCTTCGATGGTCTGAAGGTTGAGGCCGCGCTGTTCGGCGATCTCGGCCATGGAAAGTCCAGCTTGCACCATTGCCAGACTGACGGCCTTGGTGTCTGGTCGTGGTCCGGTCCGCTTCGGCGTGGTCGGAGCGATGGCGAGTGCTCGCGGCGGGATAGCCGCCCCATGGTCGTTTTCTCCGCGCCAATCGGCCACCAGGGTCAAAATCTCCTGGCCGTATCGTTCGGCCAGCCGTTTGCCGATGCCTTTGATACCTTGTAGCGCCGCCATGCTGTCCGGCAGATGGATGGCAATCTGGATGAGAGTTTTCTGGTGCATGACCTGGTAGGGGGCAAGGCCGGCGTTGGCGGCGGTGTCGTTTCGCCATTGGCGCAGGGCACGAAACAGGGCCGGATGGCCGACGTCGGCTTCGGTGTAGAGCACATCGGCCGGCTTGGGTCGTTTTGCCTCTGCCATGGCCGCGATGGACAGTGCCCGGAGGTAGCGGCCGGGCGAAAAATCATCGGCGCACACCTTGATCACCGCCTGTTTACTCGCACATTCCCGCTTCAGCAGCTTGATGGTGTCGTCGATGCGCTTGCGGATCTCTTTGTTATCCGATACCACCTCCAAGCTTTCGATAAAAGGCTCAAGCCCGGCGGCAAACTGCCCGGCAAAATAGCCTCCCGCCTTGGCCAGCCGTTCCCGGACAACCGGATCGCTGGCCGGCTCACGCCGCGGCGCAAATAGTGACTGCAACTGGAGCCTAAACCGGTCCCCCACGGCGCAGATGGATTCTTGAGTCTGCTGTTGTACCATCAACATATCACCGGCAGCATGCACCTGGACGATGGCGGCATTGCCTCGCAAGAGCCCAATCAGACGGCCCAGCAGTCCAGCCAGGGCGCTGAAATCAAAACAGGCCAGCAAGAGCCTTTGCTGGTAGCGAATTCGGGCCATGGCAAGGTCAGCGCCGGTCGGGGGCCGGGAGGTAGCCCGGGCGATGAAATCGCGGACCGCCGGATCAGCCGTCACTGTCCGGGCCGCAAGCGGCGAGCTGAGCACCAGGCCGTCAAGGCTGCGGCAGCGGCTCAAGCCTACATAGACCTGACCGTGGGCAAAAGCGGCCTGAGCATCGATCACTACCCGATCAAAGGTCAATCCCTGGCTTTTATGGATGGTGATTGCCCAAGCAGGTTTGAGCGGGATCTGCTGGAAACTGCCGATCACCTTGGGCGCAATCTCGGCGGTCTCGGCATCGACCACATAGTCGATGTTTTCCCAGGTCATGGTCCCCACCTCAATGGGCTCGTTTTCCTCCGGACAAACGACCCGCACGCTCTGTCGCCCCATTTGATCGATGGTGCCGATCTTGCCGTTGAAAAACCGTTTTTCCGGCGAGGTATCGTTACGCATGAACATCACCTGGGCGCCTGGTTTCAACGTAAGTTCAGCGGCGGTGGGATAGGCGTATTCCGGGAAGTTGCCCTCGATCGAGGCCGCAAACCGGTGAGCAGCGGTAGTTAAGGCATCCAGCCGGGTCTGATTGATGGCATCGGCCTGGCGATTGTGGGTACACAAGGTGATGACGCCCTCTTCGGGCGCATAGCCGGGGCGGTGGCGTCCATTGAGCGCCGCAAGACCGGCGGCATCGAGACAATTGTCGCGCACCTGGGCCAGCAGGTCGATGAAGCGCTGGTCCGACTGACGATAGATCAGGCCGAGTTCTATTGCCACCAGCTCGAGCCGTTGCAGGGCGAGGCTGCTGAAAAAAAAGGGTGAATCGTAATGCGGCCGCAACAGGTGCCATTCGGTTTCCTTGACTACCGGCGGCAGTTGGTGGAGATCGCCGATCATCAGCAACTGCACGCCGCCGAAAGGCAACTCCGAGCGGCGGTAACGTTTAAGCACCGCGTCGACCCCGTCGAGCAGGTCGGCCCGAACCATGCTGATTTCGTCAATGACCAAAAGGTCAATGCTTTGCATGAGGTTGCGTTTTTCCCGCCCGACCCGGTGACGGCCGTCCAGTAGGGGGGCACCAGGGGCCAGGGGACCGAAGGGAAGTTGGAAAAAGGAGTGGAGGGTCACGCCGCCAGCATTGATCGCCGCCACCCCG
Organism: Pseudomonadota bacterium; assembly: GCA_009778235.1. Taxonomy (GTDB): domain Bacteria; phylum Desulfobacterota; class Desulfobulbia; order Desulfobulbales; family Desulfobulbaceae; genus Desulfobulbus. Next base: position 262 of record WRKE01000130.1, on the reverse strand, counting down.
GTGGGCGCGGTGATGACCAGCCGTTTGCCGGTTTGCTCCTTGAGCCGGTGGAGGAAGGTGGTCTTGCCGGTCCCGGCCTTGCCGGTGAGAAAGACGGTGGCGTCGGTTTCTTCGACAAAGGCGCGGGCAAGATCGAGTTCAGGGTTGGGCCGGGGCATGGACAATCATTCGAGCGTACGTCTCTGGGCCTTGAGCCGGGAGCGGCGGGACTTGTTCTCGCGCCGCCGCTGCCTGGCCATCATGGTCGGCTGGGTGGGACGCC